>CALRSN020000042.1:0-10009 GCA_943370865.1 Bordetella parapertussis | reverse complement strand
GTCCGCTCACTGGATGCTGTCTGTCTTAATGAATCAGAACTAAAGCATCCCTGGTGGTATAATTTCAAATATGCTTTTGCAGGTATCTTATTTGGAGTATTGCTCGTAAAGGCAGAAGTGATCTCCTGGTTCCGCATACAGGAAATGTTTCGCCTCCAGAGTTTTCACATGTATGGAGTCATTGGCTCGGCCGTTGCCGTAGGTATGCTGTCAGTCTGGATAATTAAACAATATAAGATCAAAACAATTTATGGGGAATCGATCGAATTTGTAACAAAGAAATTGAACAAAGGTAATATCATCGGTGGTTTACTATTTGGATTTGGCTGGGCCATCACCGGTGCCTGCCCCGGACCTTTATTTGCACAGATCGGAACTGGAGCCACTGTAACGATCATTACTCTCTTAAGTGCCATTGCAGGTACATGGTTCTACGGCTATTTCAGGGAAAAATTACCCCATTAATAGTATAATGAAATAAGCAGCCCGATGGCTGCTTATTTCATTAACTGCTAAATATATAGTTTCCGTTTCTTTCTGGTCAGATAAATAACATATGTGTTCCTTCCCCAGCACTTTGTTTGTAAAAATCTCCCACGGTGATAACATCTTCCACTCCTTCATACAAATCTTCCTTTTTATAATGGAACATATCCATGGCCAGTTTACATGCCCACATCCTGACACCGGAGGCTGACAAGATATCAAGAAACTCGGCCACATCAGGCATGTCTATCTTTTCCATTTCCTTTTTCATCATGGTAGTCGCTAATGCTTCCACACCCGGCAAGCCACCTAGTAAGGTAGGAATGTGCATCGCAGGGTTACCAACTGTAGCTACATGGAGATGCGTCAATTTTTTCTTATGAATTGATTCCAGTCCGAAGAAAGTAAAAAACATTTCTGCTTCAATACCTTCCATCCTGGCGCCATTGGCCAGTACAAAAGCCGCATATACATTTTCCAATGTGCCTTTTGACAAGATGATCATCATCTTTTTAATTTCGCCTTTATTCTCTGTCATGATTGATACGCTTTTATAATTTTTTAAATACAGCTAGCGGGTTTGGGAATACCGGCTATTTTAGTCGCTGTTTTCAACGGTGCTTTGGGAAACAACTGGTAGAACTCTTTAATATCCACTACCCCGCTCTTACCTATCTTACGAATGCTCAGTGGCACTTCATTTTTAAATTCAGTTTGTAAATAGTTCAGTACTTCCCAATGTCTCGGGCTCAGACTGATCTCAGCTTCTGTGGCCAGTTCATCAGCAATTGATTTATCCCATTGTTTAAAATCAGTGAGGTAACCTTCTTCATTTACGGCAATTGTTTTGCCAGCGATAACTTTTTCCATGATTGTTGATTTATAGTGATTAATTGTATTTTTTTCCTGCTTCAGACATCGTTGCTGAAACAAAAGGTATATGCGTTCCTTTCAGTAACACGTTCCAGTAGATCCATCGGAACGCCAACTTACCCAAGTGATTCATGCGGCTCTCCTTTAATAATTTCAGCGGACCAATGCCAGGGAAAGGAAAACTTCCTTCCACAGGTTCATGGGTATAATTAAAATCAATAAGTAACGCTTTACCATTTCCTGTTTCAATAAAGCAATTGGCATGCCCGTCAAACTCTTCTTTTAGCGGTTCTCCCTTTATGTACCGGAGAATATTCTCGGTGAGTATTTCAGCTTCAAAGTGTGCAACAGAACCTGCTTTGGAAGCGGGGATATTGCTTGCATCGCCGAGCACAAATACATTCGCATATTCCTTTGATTGCAGTGTCGCTTTATTGGTAGGCACATAATTCAGGTCATCGCCCATCCCGGACCGTTCTATCACTTCATCTCCTTTATTGGTGGGAACAGTTACAAGTATATCAAAAGGAATAGTTCTGCCGCCATAATCCACGATCTCTTTCTTTTCATTATCCACATGTTCAATAGCAAAATCACTTTCGATCTTTATATGTTTTTCATCCAGCAAATGTTCCAAAGCTTCGGTGGCTTTAGGTTTTGTGAAAGCTCCGCTTAAAGGAGTTACATAAGTGATCTCCACTTTATCCCGCATATGTTTATGCCTGAAGAACGAATCTGCCAAGAAAGCAAATTCCAGCGGGGCTACCGGGCATTTAATAGGCATTTCGGTGATATGAACAACCAGTTTACCACCTTCCCAGTTCCTGAGTTTGTTCCGGAGTGCAAGTGATCCTTCGAAGGTATAAAAGTCGAAAACAGATTTGTGCCATTCACTTCCTTTCATTCCCTCTGTTTCTTCTGGAGCAATTTTAGCACCGGTGGCTACGATCAGGATATCATAATTTAATTCGCCGCCATCCACCATTTTCACCTTATTCTCTGTGGGAATGACTTTATCAATCTTCCCTTTTACAAGGCTGGCATGTTTAGGAATAAACTCTTCAATTGATTTTATGATGTCGTCCGGAGTATAAATATCAAAGGGCAAAAAAAGATATCCGGGTTGATAATGATGTTCTTCTTTTTCGTCAATGATACTAATCTTCCAGTTTGCCTTCTTGAGCTCATGGCTAAGATGGTTGGCCATCATGGTTCCTGCTGTTCCGGCTCCAAGTATAACGAGATGTTTCATTTGTTATGTTTTGTTAGGCTGAAAATCATTTACTATGTAAAATTCGTCCGGCACTCACCGGCACTCTGCGAGTTGAGTCACAAAAACAAATGAGTCCTGTCAGGCCTGAAAATGATTCTCTTTCAAATAACAGGAATATCAGTGACTATGTGATATAAGTCACTTTCGGATAAATGTGGCAGTAGTATAAATGCAGCCTGGTAATAATTCCCGGGTCAGTGATTTTAATCACTTGTAAAAGAAACTGGTACCAATACTTTTGAAGGCTGATAGTGTTTCACTAAAAATTCTCTTATGAAGTTTATAATTACATTTTTGACTATTTGCTCCGTGTTTTTCAGTGCTGGAATTACCGCACAAACGGATCGGCCTTTTTATGTAACGCTTGAACCGGTTATTCTAAAAGATATGGGCGGTATTCAATCCTACGCCTGGGCCCGGTCGGGTGACAAAATAGTACTCATTGGCGGCAGAACAGATGGCCTTCACAAACGTCAGCCATTTGCTTCCTTCAGGCCACAATACAATAACACTGATCTAATCGTCATTGATATTGAAAAAGAAAAAGTATGGCGTAAATCTGTTATTGGATTGCCAGCCCGGCTGGCAGAACAATTACAAAGCACAAACATGGAATTTTTCCAGGAGGGTAATGAACTTTTACTTATTGGCGGATATGGATACAGCGAGACTAAAAAAGATCATATCACTTATCCTGTACTGACACGGATCCAAGTAAAAGAATTAGTCAACGCAATCATCAATGAACGGGGTATATTACCTTATATTGATCAACTGGCAGATGAAAGAATGGCTGTAACAGGAGGTCATTTAAACAAACTTACTAATACTTTCTACCTCGTAGGTGGCCATCGTTTCGATGGTCGTTATAACCCGCATGGGCCTGATCATGGCCCGGGTTTTTCACAACTATATACCAACCAGATCAGGAAGTTCAGCGTTGCCGGCGGGTCAGGCGGTTTAAGTATTGAGAATTACTCGGCAATTACAGATACATCATTACTTCACAGGAGGGACTATAACCTGTTGAACCAATATGATGGTAACGGAAAAGAAATGCTGACCATTTATTCAGGCGTATTTCAAACAAAAAAGGATATTCCGTATACAACACTGGTTGATATCACCGAAGAGAAACATGCTGAAGTTCCGGGCTTCAATCAGCTGTATTGCCACTATCATACTGCCAGCATTGCTGCCTATAGTAAAATAAACAAAACCATGTATAGTGTTTTCCTTGGCGGTATTGCCCAAAACTATACGGACAGTGCCGGGAAAACTGTTGCTGATGATAATGTTCCCTTTGTTAACAGCATCAGTGTGGTGGAAAGAAAAGAAAACCAGGTCCGGGAATATATACTCGCCGATCCAATGCCGGGCTATTTTGGTGCAGCTGCAGAGTTCATTCCACTGAATGAAAAATTATTCAGCAGTAACGGCATCTTAGAAATTGATAAACTTGGGAAAAAGAAAGTACTCATTGGCTATATGATTGGCGGTATTGACAGCAGAGCTCCCAATGTATTCTGGAGAAATGATCCTGAATCAAGCAGGGCATCCCCTGTTATCTGGAAAGTTTATTTTACCGTTCGCTAAAAAACATAGAATTTCAGTTTTTCACTTTTAAACCAACGATTCATTAATCAATTATCATGAGACAATATTCTATCATAGTTCTAAGCCTGGTACTCTTTGCGGCCTGTAATAATGCAGATAAAGAAACCGGCACCACGGAAACCGCTACAGAAACCAGCACCCCTGCTGTAACAGAAAGCAGGCCGGCTCCTATGCCTTCTTTCGCCATGATGAACAGCAGGAATGAAACAGTAAATCTTGAGTCTTTTAAAGGGAAAAAGGTACTTGTTAATCTCTGGGCTACCTGGTGCGGACCCTGCCGGGCAGAAATACCCTCTATTCAGCAACTAGTAGCTAAAACAAACCCGGAAAAAGTGGCGATAGTTATGCTTTCCCTGGATGACGACTTTGAAACAGCAAAAGACTTTGCTTCCAAAACAAAAATGAATCTGCCCGTTTACTTCCCGGCAGGTCAGCTTCCAATCTTGTTCACCGTTGAAGCTTTTCCCACTACTTTTATATTTAATGAAAAGGGAGAACTGATTCACCGCCAGGTGGGTGCTGATAACTACGATTCTCCTGCCTACATTGAGATGCTTAACAAATAAACTCTTCTTTAAACAGCAATGCCACGAAAGTTCGTGGCATTGCTGTTATATATCAAAAGATATCCGATCACTCTCTTTTTGCTTCAGTAACAAATAATTTTTCTTCAATCACTTTCTTGAATACATGTTTGGGAAGTGCTCCGGGTTGCAACATGGGTTCTCCATTGGCATCTATGAATAATAAAGTTGGAATACTCTGGATTCCAAAAACGGCTGATAATTCCTGTTCTGCATCCGTATCCACTTTATAGATCACCAACCTGTCTTTATACTCTTCAGAAAGTTCTTCCAGCACAGGAGCTACCATTTTACAGGGGCCGCACCAGTCAGCATAAAAGTCAATGATAGCCGGCAGGTTTCCCTGGTATTTCCAGTCTTTCTCCGTATCATAATTAAAAATCTTGTCCTTAAAATCCTGTGTCGTCATTTGAATTGTTGCCATTGTCGTTGATTTATGAGTCAAAATTAGCAGATGATACTATACCATATCGTAACTAATATCACATAAAAAAACCGGCCAGACGGCAGGTTGTATCAGCAGTATGCAATCATCATAACATCGTCGTAGGGGCTACATATTTTGTCTTTTGCAAGCCGGTTTGGCTGAGCATTTTATATCCTCCTTTAATATTTACAAGTTTATCAAACCCCCTTGATTTCAGAATAGAGCACATAATCACTGAACGATAGCCACCGGCACAATGGATATAATATTTTTTATTCCTGTCCAGTTGCGACATATTCTGGTTAATGAAATCCAGTGGAAAATTCACCGCCCCGACAAGATGCTCTGAGTCAAATTCACTTTTTCGTCTTGCATCCAGCAGGTTAATATGTTGGTTATCCATTTCATATAGTACATCAAAATCCCTGGCGCTGATCTCTTTTAGCAAATCAGTGGGGAAGCCGGCTTCTTTCCACGCCTGTAAACCACCCGGCAGGTAACCAACTGTATTATCATATCCTACTCTTGATAAACGGATCACCACTTCTTCTTCCCTTCCGGGATCGGCAATAAAAAGAATGGGCTGTTTTAAATTGGTCACCAGGGTTCCCACCCAGGGAGCAAAATTGTCATCGATACCGATATAGATAGAACCAGGTATATGTTCTGCAGCAAAAGCTTCTTTAGAACGGGTGTCTATCACTATTGCCTCCAGTGACTCCCACACGGTTTGAAATTCCCTTGCCGTTAATGGCCGTTTACCTTTTGCAATGATCTCATCAATACTTTCCAGGCCGCCTTTCAGGTTCATCAGCACATTGAAGGGAAAATATTGTGGAGGTTCCACTAAGCCGTCGGTTACAGCTTTAATGAATTCTTCTTTGGTCATATCTTCCCGCAATGCATAATTCACTTGTTTCTGGTGGCCCAATGTGTCAACGGTTTCCTTACTCATATTCTTACCACAGGCACTGCCAGCACCATGACCGGGATATACAATAACATCATCCGGTAAAAACATGATCTTATTGCGGAGAGAATCATATAAATAACCAGCCAGTATCTGTGGTGTAACTTCTGCTTTTAGTTTCTGCACCAGGTCAGGGCGACCCACATCACCGATGAACAAGGTATCGCCACTGAAGATGGCATATTCTTTTCCTTTCTCATCGATCAGCAGGTAAGTGGTGGATTCCATCGTATGCCCTGGAGTATGCAACACTTTAATTGTCACATTACCTAATTGCAACTCTTCATTGTCTTTGGCAACGTACGCCTCATATCCAGGCATGGCGGTTGGGCCAAACACGATAATCGCACCCGTTTTTTTTGAAAGATCAATATGACCACTTACAAAATCAGCATGAAAATGCGTTTCAAAAATGTATTTGATCTTTGCTTTGTTTCGCTCCGCTTTCTCAATATAGGGTCTTGTTTCCCGCAGCGGATCAATAATAGCTGCTTCGCCATTGCTTTCGATATAATAGGCTGCTTCCGCCAGGCAACCGGTATAAATTTGTTCAACTTTCATGATTGTGCCGATTTAGTAGTTCATAATAAACAGGTATAGTTTCCCTCCCGGCATTGATGATGGCCGGCCCACCGCCTGCAAATGTCAACCAGCAGCCCCCTGCTCAAAATGACATTTATCACAAAATCCGATGAGTAATATCAATTGGCCGGGGAGGTATTGGCCATGTAACTATTGTCACTCATTTTTTCGGTGCTGGAAATGAAATTTGCAGATAGAAAAACAGGTAATGAGTATTATAGATAGGATCAAAAGTGGCTGGACCACATTAAAGTTCGTCCGGGTTGGGCTGGGTAGCTTAATTTTGTACTCCTCGATTGAATCAGGGCAGGTGCCCGGGATACTTGTGGGAGGGATTTTTACCCTGTTCTCCTTATTAACTGATGGGGTATGTTGTGCAGGTGGCTGTTATACACCTGCTTCAAAAAAAGATCTTTCAAAAACAGGGGATATTGAATATGAAGAGTTGGGTGCTAAATAATAAATTACTCATTGCCGGGATCATTCTTGGTGCTGCCGGCGGGTATATTTACTGGCAGCAGATCGGTTGCAGCAGCGGCACATGCGTCATTACTTCCAAATGGCCCAATAGCACTGCTTATGGTGGATTGATGGGCGGTTTATTATTCAGTATGTTCAAAAAAGAGAAAAATGCAAACAACAAGCAGTCATAAAGAGAGTTTTGGTGAGATCATTAATGGCAGCACACCCGTGCTGGTTGATTTTTTTGCAGAATGGTGCGGCCCATGCAAGCTGATGAAACCAGTACTGGAAGAATTGCACCAGCGAATGGGCAATAAGGTCCGTATTTTAAAAATAGATATTGATAAAAGCCCGGCTGCCGCCCAGGCATTGCAGATACAAAGTGTTCCTACCCTGATGCTGTTTCAAAATGGGAAACCCTTATGGAGAAAATCAGGTGTGGTACAGGCCCTGCAGTTAGAAAAAATCATTGAACAACACGCATCCACCAACTAATAAAAAAAGAATGCCGGAAAAAAAAGAACACAGGGGGTATTTAGCATCTGCACTCACCTGTCATTGCCCCCGCTGCCGGGAAGGAAAATTATTCAAACACGCCGTACGACTGAGTTTCAAGAAGAACCTGGAAATGAACAAGACCTGCCCTGTTTGTGGTCAAGCAACTGAAATTGAAGTGGGCTTCTATTATGGCACCAGCTATGTCAGCTATGCGATAACGGTAGCCCTTAGTGTTTCCACCCTTGTGGCCTGGTGGGTGTTGATCGGCTTTTCCACCGATGATAACCGGTTCTTTTACTGGCTGGGTGCCAATGCGGTGTTTTTGATCTTCTTACAGCCCTGGATCATGCGGCTCAGCCGCAGCCTCTGGATTTCCTGGTTTGTAAAATATGACCCCGACTGGAAAAATAACCAGCCCATTGACTTCTCGGAGCGGTTAAATCCTGACCAGGCCAACAACTGGTAAGGCAAGAATCCCTATTTTTGCAGCCCTTTAGCAATGGAGACTTGTCCGAGTGGTTGAAGGAGCACGCCTGGAAAGTGTGTATACCTCTAAAGGGTATCAAGGGTTCGAATCCCTTAGTCTCCGCAGTAATTCCTCTTTACAAGGGGAATTTTTAGTTTATAGAACCGAACAGGTTTTTGGCATTATTAGTAGTAACAGCCGCCACTTCTTCCATCGTACACTGTTTGATTGTGGCAATTTTTTCCAGTACATATTTAAGGTACGAAGGCTCATTTTGTTTGCCCCGGAAAGGCACCGGAGCCAGGTAAGGCGCATCTGTTTCCAGCAGCAGGTAGTCCAGGCTGATACCTTCAATAGCCTTATCCAAACCCGAGTTCTTAAATGTGACCACCCCGCCAATACCGAGGTAAAAACCAAGATCAGCGATCTTTTTGGCCTGCTCGGCATTCCCGGAAAAGCAATGAAAAACGCCTTTTAACCGCCCGTCCTGGTGGTCCGCCACCACCTCTATGCATTCATCCGTGGCATTCCGGGAGTGGATGGCAATGGGAATATCATAGTGCAGGGCCCATTCAATTTGCCGGTGAAAAGCTTTGTACTGCTGCTCCGTAAAGGTGGTGTCCCAGTAAAAATCAAGGCCAATCTCCCCAACGGCTGCAAAAGAACGTTGGGCCAGGTAATCTTCCACTATTTTCAGCTCCGCCTCATAATTCTCCTTTACATAACAGGGGTGCAGGCCCATCATACTGATGCATTGAGCGGGGTGTTCCGCCTCCAGCTTCAGCATCTGCCCGTGGGTGGTTGAATCAATGGCGGGCAGGAATATTTTTTCAACTCCCTCCTTTTCAGATCGTTGAAGCATTCCTTCCCTGTCCTTCTCAAACTCTTCGAGGTAAATATGTGCATGTGTGTCCACCAATCGCATTCCGGCCGGGTTTTTGGGCAAAACTCAGTAAAAACTTTAAGAAACCGTTAAACCTCAGTCAATAAAAGGCATCTCACTGCCGTTAAATTATTACAACATAAAACCATGTTTATGAAACTACGGTTCTCCCTGGCCCAACTGGTGGCCATTTTTTCCATCCTTTCTATCGTTTTCATCGTATCCTGTTCTAAGGAAAAAAGTACAGGTACGGATGCCCAGGAAGAGGAAGTATCAATGGTCTCCAGCGAATCTGATGCTGAAGCAGAAACCATTTTTAATGGTGTGTTTGACGATGTGATGGGAGTGAATGATGAAGTGGGCATGTCCGGCACTGGTATCTTTGGCCGCTCAGCAACTGGCGGTGACACTGGAACCCCGGGCACAGAAAGGCCCAATGCCTGCTTTACAGTTACAATTACCCGCCCCACCAGTAACCCATTCCCGGTACGAATAGTAATTGATTTTGGACCTACTCCTTGTATGGGCCCGGATGGTCACACCCGGAAGGGTAAGATCATTGCTGAATATTCTAACAGGCTGATCGTTCCCGAAGCTGTCGCCACTACCACTTTTGATGGATTTTATTTCGACAGCATCCATGTACAAGGCACGCATAAGATCACCAATATGAGTACTCCTAACACCACACCGCCTGCCCGGAAATTTAAAGTGCAGGTGATCAATGCCAAACTAACCAAGCCCAATGGTAATTATACCCAATGGAACAGTGTGAAGACAATTACCCAGATAGAAGGACTTGCTACTCCTAATATTCCCCTTGACGATATTTTCAAAATTGAAGGATCAGCCAGTGGCCAGGCCCAGCGTGGAAACCTGGTGGTTACT
>CALRSN020000041.1:0-10139 GCA_943370865.1 Bordetella parapertussis | reverse complement strand
CTTATAAATATATTTTTTCTTAATTATGGACAGTTTCATGTTAAAACATATATCGCCGGTTGTATTATTATTGTGTTTTTTTGTTTTATTTATCTGTTTGAATCAATCAAAAAATATGATATTGATTTTCGGATAGAGAAGGAGCCGGTATTTTGGGTTGTTACCGGGCTGCTTTTTTTCTATCTCGCAGGGGCGGGGTATTTTGTTTTTATTAAATCGTTTTCAGCTGAATTTAAAGAGCAGTTTAACCAGGTAATCCGTTGGCTGAGCTTTTTTATGTATGGGTGCTTTAGTATTGCTTTTATATTATGTCATCGCAAAGAGAAATATTGAATTTAGTCATTGCTGTTACATTCCTGTTGGCTTTATTGACCGGGTTTATGGCATTAACGATTGTAATATATAATAAGAGAAAACGAAAAATGCTTTTAGAAAGACAAATACTAGAAAAAAACTTTCAGCAGGAGATACTAACGACCCAACTTGAAATCCAGGAACAAACTCTCAAAACCATATCCCAGGAGATTCATGATAATATCGGGCAGACGCTAAGCCTGGCTAAATTGAACCTGGCTTTAGAAGATGAGCAACAAAGTGGAGGTAATATAAAAGTGGCGTCTTCTCATCAATTGGTAAGTAAAGCCATCCAGGATCTCCGGGATCTTTCCCGCAGCCTGAATACAGATTATGTGGCGGAGATGGGATTGATCCGCTCCATCGAATACGAGCTGGAAATGATAAGTAAGACAGGTGTGATAAAAACGAACCTGCAGGTGGAAGGACAGCAACGAAAACTGGACAACCAAAAGGAATTGATCCTTTTCCGTATTGTGCAGGAAAGCCTGAATAATATTATTAAACATGCTGGTGCTGACAGGCTGAGTGTTACAGCCAATTACCAGCTACATGAACTACTGATTACTATAAACGATAATGGTAAAGGTGTTGATTTGACGCCACTGAATGAGAATGGCAATGCTGTCTTTGGCCTCGGTATCCGCAATATGGATAACAGGGCCAAACTGATCGGAGCTGATTTCTCTATGACCAGTACCATTGGCAACGGAACGACTGTAAAAATTAAATTACCGGTTGAATAAATTAAATTCGGATATGGTAAAAGTTGTTTTAGCAGATGATCATATATTATTGCGGAATGGCCTTGCCGGCCTGATCAACGGGTTTGATGGGTATACGGTATTGTTTGAAGCTAATAACGGGCAGGACCTGATGAAGACACTTGAAGCGAATAACCTGCCCGACCTGGTACTGCTGGATATCAATATGCCGGTAAAAGATGGATTTGAAACCGCTTTGTGGCTGAAACAAAATCACCCGGACATTAAAGTGTTGGCTTTATCTATGTATGACAATGAGCCCTCGATCATAAAAATGCTGCGGAATGGAGCCAAGGGCTATTTGTTGAAGGATACCGCCCCCAAAGAATTTAAAACAGCCCTTGATGCGGTGATGAGTAAAGGATTTTATTATTCAGAAATGGTAACTGGAAAATTGATCCATGCTGTTAATAATATGGATGAGCCGCAGCAACAGAAAAATTCGTTCAGCAAGCTGAATGAAAAAGAGACGGAGTTTTTGAAATTAGCCTGTACAGAAATGACGTACAAAGAAATTGCTGATAAAATGTTCCTGAGCCCCAGGACCATTGATGGATACCGGGATGCATTGTTTGAAAAACTGAATGTAAAGACCAGGGTAGGCCTGGTAATGTATGCGATCAAAACCGGGTTGGTACAGGTGCATTGATCAGTTCAATACACTGGTTTCTTTTACGATCTCAGCTCTTTCCTGCTCCTTGATCTTTCCCCAGCCGCCAACAATATTGCGCAGGTTGTGAATACCCTGGCGTTTCAGCATAGAGGAGGCGATGACACTCCTGTACCCGGCGGCACAATGCACATAAATATTCTGGTCTTCTTCCAGGTTTACCATACTGGCAGGGTCGGTCATATCATTCAAAGGAATATTCACGGCATTTTTTAAATGCCCGTCTGCATATTCTGCGGGTTTCCGTACATCCACTACAACCAGCCTGTCATCAAAAGGAATATCCATCATCAGTTCATCAGCTTCCACATCAATGATCAGGTCAATGAATTCATCTGCCTTTTTCCAGGCTTCAAAACTTCCCTCCAGATAGCCCTGCACTTTGCTAAAGCCAACCCTTGCCATCCTGATAATGGTTTCTTTTTCCTTGCCCGGATCGGTGACCAATAAGATCGGCATGTCAAAAGGCAGCAGGCTGCCTGCCCATTCTGCAAACCTTCCTTCTAAGCCAATACTGATGGAGCCCGGGATAAATCCCAGCGTAAACTCATCAGCCCGGCGTGTATCCAGTATGATCGTATCATCCGTGATAAGTTTTTTAAACTCCTCAACTGGTAAAGCTGTCATGCCTTGTTTTAAAACAGCATCAAGACTTTCATATCCTTCTTTATTGATCAGGGCGTTGATGGGGAAATATTGTGGTGGTGCTGTGATGCCATCGGTGACTGCTTCAATAAAAGCTTGTTTATTTTCTGCTTTCAAAGCGTAGTTTGTTTGTTTCTCCTCGCCCATTGTACTTTGTGTATTTGGCCCCAGGTTTTTGCCACAAGAGCTGCCGGGTCCATGGGCGGGATATACAATCACATCATCAGCCAGCGGGAAAAGTTTTGCATGAATGCTGTCGTATAACATACCTGCCAGGTCATTCATAGTTATCTCTTCTCCTTTTTGCGCCAGGTCGGGGCGTCCAACGTCACCAACAAATAACGTATCACCGGTAAATATGCAGTGGTCTTTTTCTTGCTCATCTTTCAGCAGGTAGCAGGTTGATTCGAGGGTATGACCTGGAGTATGTAATACTTCAATAGAAAGATCGCCAATGCTGAACTTCTCCCCATCTTTAGCCACATGTACCGGGAATTTTGTATCCGTTCCCGGGCCATAAACAATAGGAGCACCGGTAGCTGTTGACAAATCAAGATGACCGCTTACAAAATCGGCATGAAAATGTGTTTCAAAAATATATTTAATGCTGGCTTTCCTGGAGTTGGCCAGTTGAAGGTATTCATCAATATCACGCAACGGGTCAATCACTGCTGCTTCGCCGTTACTTTCAATATAATAAGCTGCTTCACTCAGGCAGCCGGTATATAATTGCTGTATAAACATAAACTCAGATTGAATTGCAAAAATACTTTATAAAAAACAAAACGGGAACACAAAGGTTCCCGTTGAAAATCAGTGATATGTTGATCAGTTCAGCAGTGAATCAATGAACTGGTTCATCTCTTCCAGCCTGTTTGCGTTCACGGAGTAATAAATGAATTTGCCCTCCCTGTCTGTATTTACAAAACCAGCTTTTCTAAGGATAGCGAGATGTTGGGAGGCTACAGATTGTTCAAGTCTTAGCTTTACATAGATCTCCGTTACGGTGATCTTTCCCTGCTCATCAATCAGTTTTAAAATCTGCTGTCGTAATTTATGATTAACAGCCCTTAAGATCAACGCTGCTTTTTTTACATTAAGCAGGTCTACTTGTAAAGAGTTCCCGTTTTCGGTCGAAGCATTTAGTGTTAGCAAATAATTAGTCATAGCCGGTACCTGTTAAATTTAAGTAGCGAAATTAACTCCGCATGATTTGTTTTCCGTAATTAAAATGTTAATAAGACGGAATTTTATACCAACGGCTTGCGGGCAGGCGAATAAAAATCTTTAATATATAGCGGCTCAGTGTAAGCAAGATCAGCAAATTGTTGTTTGCGGTAACTTAAATGTGCAAAAACAACGAGCTGTTCAGCTGTAACAACTGTATCAATGAAGGAAGCGTTAGTATGAGAGAGAACTTGTTGCAGTTTTTTGCTCCCGCTTCCAGTGAAGATTAGTTTTTGATTAGTAAGAAGATGAGAAAAACTATTTTCGTCTACTATCATTGCCGAGGGCTTCTCCAGTTCTGTCATCAATTTGTCATATACGGCTGAATAAACTTCCATTCTCCGTGCATCAATCAACGGGCAGATGAGATCCGTGGCCATGTTTTTTACAGAATTGGCAATCATCTCCAATGTGCCGGTGGTTATCAACGGAATATTCAGCGCATAGCAAAAACCCTTAGCCGCTGAAAGCCCAACTCTCAGGCCCGTATAAGACCCAGGTCCAATACTAACAGATATAGCTTGTAGCTGGTTTAAACGGATGCCATGCTTCAGCATCATCTCCCGGATACTGTTGTGCAGCCAGGAAGCATGATCTTTCTGATCCGTATTCATGGCCAATGCAATTATGTTCTCGTCATCTGACAAACAAACAGAGGCGGTTTCCAGGGCAGTATCGATATGTAAGATCAGTGCCATTTAATGAATTGCTTCTTTTATCAGCCCCGGTGCTGGTTGGTAGCGGGGATGTTCTTTATTAAGTTCAGATAAAAGGGCCAGGATATTTTCCAGCCCGATCTTTTCACCCCATTCAAAAGGGCCATAAGGATAATTAGTTCCTGTCTTCATAGCAATATCAATATCTTCTTTTGTACTTATTTCTTCTTCCAGCGAAAAATAGGCTTCGTTAATTATCGCTGAAACAACTCTTGCTGAAATGAACCCGGGTATATCAGGTACCCAGTTTGTTGTTTTGCCAAAGGAAGAGAAAATAGCTGCTGCTTTGTCTTTTATCATTTCATCTTTACCTGCGGCTTCAACAACAGGCCTTTTTAAAAGTGTTACCCATGCATTGATGCGAATAAACTGAGAAGGTAATTCCTGTGACGTACCCGTAACATGATTGATGATAACAGGTATAGAAGACTTGTTGTTCAGTAGATGGATTCTTGCTGGTTCATTGATAAATAAAAGATCAATAAAAGCATCCGCATCACTGTGCCGGCTGAAATAAGCAGGGTTAGTGATCCACTCCACCTGCGCATTGGCGGGTACACCCTGCGCCAGCAGCTCTTCTTTTAATACATCATTGGCCAGCACGACCAGCTTCATAGACTATTTTTTGCAAAGAAAGCGTATAAAGCTAAATTCGTTGTTCTGTTTTTTTAAAATACTACCATGAGCAAAACGATTATCACTACTGCAGATGCCCCGGCGCCCATCGGACCATATAACCAGGCGGTGCAAACCGGCAACCTGCTTTTCATTTCCGGGCAGATATGTATTCATCCCCCAACAGGTGAAATGAAGAATAAAGACCTCCAGGAAGAAACCCACCAGGTGATGCATAACCTGAAAGCTATCCTGCAGCAAGCAGGGATGACTTTTAATAATGTAGTAAAGACCACGATCTTTCTTACTGATATGAAGCGGTTTGCTGAAGTAAATGAGATCTATGGGCAATACTTTGAAGGGGATTTCCCGGCCCGGGAAACAGTAGAAGTGTCGGCTTTACCCAAATTTGTGAACGTGGAGATCAGTATGGTAGCCGCAAAATAGGTTTCTTATGCGGCGCTTTCTCCGGTCTATATTGCTGAAACCTGTTTTATGGGCCTCCGCTAAATTTTCTTCCCGGCCGGAAAAGAAAAAAATATTTGAGGCTCTCAGTAAGTTAATTGAACGTATTACGGCAAAGGAAGAGGATAAGGGTCCGATTATTACTTTTGATATTAACGGGGGGCGATTTATAATTTTCTCCGATCATCATAAAGGTGCAAGGGACGGCGCTGATGATTTTGTAATGGCTGAACCCAACTACCTGGCAGCTCTTGATTATTATTATGCAGCCGGGTATACGTTAATTAATCTTGGCGACAGCGAAGAGTTGTGGGAGAACAGCCTTGGTAAAGTGAAAAAATTTAATCAGAAAAATCTCGAAGCAGAAAAGAAATTTCTGCAACAAAAACGGTTCATCAAAATTTTTGGCAATCACGATCTGTACTGGGACAATGACCCGCTGGCCTGGTGGCAACTGAAAGCGATCTACGGTGAAAAATTGAAAGTGTATGAAGCGGCATTATTAAGCACTACGATCAATGACCAACCGCTGAATGTTTTTTGCACACATGGCCACCAGGGAGATGCACAAAGCGATGGTAACTGGTTCAGTAAATTCTTTGTGGCGAAAATATGGGCACCTTTCCAGGCCTACCTGCGAATCAATCCGAATACACCTGCCTATGATGGTGAAAAAAAATCACTGCATAACAGCATCATGTATGAATGGTCATCGTTGCAGAAGAATATGCTGCTGATCACCGGGCATACCCACCAGCCGGTATTTGGCTCTCTCACCCTTTTGGAGAGATTATACCGAGAATTTCAAGAGGCAGGGGCAGCAGGTAATACAGACAAACAAGTGGAATTAAAAACGGAGATCCGGAAAAGGGAGAAAGAGTTTGCTGCCGTTGCTATTGACTATATGACGATGAAACCCTCTTATTTTAATAGCGGCTGCTGTTGTTACAGTGATGGTGATATAACCGGTATTGAAATAGCGGATGGTTGTATCCGGCTTATCAAATGGACCTTACCGGGGCAGGTTTCCCACAGGGAGATTTTAGAAGAAATTTCTTTAACAGAATTGGTAAGGCGATTATGAGGCTACTTTACTTTTTTATAATAAAAATCCGATTTCCGGTAACTGCCTTTGTCCATACCTTCTATCCAGGCGTGTAGGTTGTCATTTTTAGGCAATTCATAGTTGATCTTTTGGGGGAAATCATGTTCCGGGTTATCAAAAACGAAAACGTCTTTTTCAGTACTGATCAGTTTAAAAGTTACCGGTAACAGGTCGTTCTGTCCTTGCACAACCGGGATATAAAATATATTAATTCCCTTTCTTACCAATTGCACTTCTTCTAATAACAGGGTGTCCATGGTATTGATTAGCCGGTAACTTTTCCCGGCTAACACACTGTCATTGATCTTCACCCAGCTTTCGTAAGTAATACCTCTTTTGGTTTGCATACTCCAGTTACCTTCTAAACTTTGCAGCTTTTTAAAATCAGCTGCTGCATCCTGTGCGAATGATTCTATTGAAACCGAAACAAGTAAACTGAAAAGGATCTTTTTCATATGCCGAAGCTAAAATAAAAAACCCTCTTTCGAAAGAGGGTTTTCACGAAGAATTAAAATGCTTTTTTCCAGCTGTTATTTTTGCGGTCCCAGTCAGGTAATTGGTTATCCGGGTCCAGTATCACTTCTTTGATCTCACTGGTTGTTGGAACAGTAAATGTCCACTCGGCACCCCGTTGCCATATTTCAACGGGCAGGTTGAGTTTATGTTCCTTGCCGTTGGCTTCTTTGATTAATATAGTAACAGGCATCGGTAATTTCTCCTTGTTTTCTATTGTTACCTGTGCGCCGTTAGCAGGCTTTTCATCTATATAATTAACAGCTTTTACAGACTGATCTATTTTCCAGGTATTCAACACCCAGCCTCTCCAGAACCAGCCGAGGTCTTCGCCACTTACATTTTCTATAGTATGAAAGAAATCCCAGGGGGTAGGATGTTTGAAAGCCCAGCGCCTGATGTATTCAGCAAACGCCATATCAAAACGTTCCCCACCTAAAACGGTATTCCGTAATACATGCAGCATCAGGGATGGTTTCATATAGGCTGCAACGCCAAGATTACCCTGCTGCACTACTTCGGGTACATTATAAAGACCATCCATTTCGGGGCCGAAAACCCATTTTACGGAAAAATCAGATGTAGGATCGTCAAAAAAACTTTGTTGTTCAAATTCTCCTTTGTTGAACGCTGCTGTTGAAAAATCATTAATGAACGTATTGAAGCCCTCATCCATCCAGGCATATTTTCTTTCATTGCTGCCCACGATCATAGGGAACCAGGTATGGCCAAATTCATGATCCGTTACACCCCATAACCCGGCGCCTGCTGCTTCATGACTGCAGAATACAATGCCCGGGTATTCCATACCTCCTACAATACCAGCTACGTTGGTAGCGGCAGGATAGGGAAATTCAAACCATTTATTGGAATAGTGTTCAATACTAGCCTTGGTAAATTCAGTAGAACGTTGCCAGCCATCCTTGGTAATACTTTCAACAGGGTACACACTGATGGCTTTGCTTTTCTTCCCACTGCGCAAGTTGATCCTGGCTGCATCTTGTACAAATGCTTTGGAAGCAGCCCAGGCAACATCCCGTGTATTTTGAATAGAAAACTGCCAGGTGATAAATGCCGTTTGAGGTCTTGATTTTTTATCAGTCACTTCTTTCGCACTGCGGATCAGTACAGTCTTGTCACTATTGGACGCGGCTTCCCATCTTTTCATTTGCTCATTTGTATAGCACTCTGATGGATTTAGTAATTCTCCCGAGCCTACCACGATCATGTCAGAAGGAGCAGTAATGTTGAAGCTGATATCGCCATATTCAAGATAAAACTCTCCTGCACCTGCATAAGGCATCGTATTCCATCCCTGGATATCATCATACACACACATCCGGGGAAACCACTGTGCCACTTCATACACCCAGCCATTCTTTGTTTTTAATCTTCCCATCCGGTCAGTTCCATATTCAGGTATGGTGAAGGAATAGCTGATCTTTATTTTTACGCTTTCATTCGTTTTCAATTGATTTTTCAGCCAAACCTGCATTCTTGTATCAGTAGTGATCGTTTTGTCCGGCGCATAGGTTACGACGGCTGTTTCAAGTTGTACGCTGCTTATAACATATCCATCCGTGAAATTAGAGTTGGCCCAGCGACCCCCTGCTTCGGTGGTAGTCGCAGAACCACGGGAATCCTTTCTGTAAATGTTCTGATCTAACTGCAGCCAGACGAACCGCATATTATCCGGGCTGTTATTGGTATAAGTGATCACTACATCACCGGTGACGGTATGTTTACCCGTATCAATTTTACAATTGATGAGATACCCGGCTTTGTTTTGCCAGTATTTCGGACCCGGTTCACCACTGGCGCTGCGAAAATCATTGCCGGGATAAGGGTAGAACTGCGGATTAAATGCTTCTTTAGCATCATAAGCGGATTGGGAGAAAGTTACCAATAGCATGCAAAGACCCGCAATCGTTAATGCTGATTTTTTCATGTACAAAATTTAGATATAGAACTGTAAGTTAAAAGAAAAGGTTGCAGGCAGACTACCGCCGTCCGGGTATTTGGAAATCTTTAGGGAAAAAGTGACTCGGCGATGGCCACAGACTCGGGTTTGCCTACATCCACCCAGCGATCACCTGTATGATCATAACCAAGGATCACATGCTCTTTTCCTAATTCAAGGTAAACATCAATGAGTGAAAACTTGCCGGTGAAGGGCAGCATACCCAATACATCATATTCAAAAATGGCCACACAGCTATAGGCTCTTTGTACAAGGTCATTTTTGGGCAGGGCGATTCGTTTTTCACCCGTGTTATTATTGATCCATCCGCATAGACGATCATCGTTATCAAAAAGAAGGTTGCGGGAGGTTTTGCGTTTGGTTACGCCAAAAGAGATCAGCGGTTTGTTCTCTTCATGATAAGCCATCAATGTGTCAATACTGAATTCAGTAAGAATATCAACGTTGCAGGTTATAAATCTTTCGCCGGGTGTGAAAAGATCTTTGGCTTTCAGCAGACCACCACCGGTATCTAATAATTCATCCCTTTCATCGCTGATCGTTACATTACTTCCCCAGCCTTTATTTTTTTCCAATGTCTCAATTACCTGCTCTGCAAAATGATGAACATTGACAATGACATCTGTGATGCCGTATTGCTGCAGGTATTCAATGTTACGTTGCAACAGTGTTTTACCATTTATGATGGCAAGCGCCTTTGGGTGCTTGTCTGTCCATGGTTTGAACCGGGTGCCGAGCCCGGCGGAAAAAATCATTGCTTTCATTGCTTCTCTGGTAATGGGTTTTGCCAGTTTTTTTCATCCTGTACCCAGTGATTGAGTTCGATTTTTACTTTGAACTTATTTTTTAAATGCCGGGCCATCGCATCAGCTGCATATACGCTGCGGTGCTGGCCGCCGGTGCAACCAAAACTGACCATCAGGCTTTCAAAACCACGGTTAATATATTCTTCCACGGTAATATCCACGATATCGAATACACTGTTCAGGAATTCCGGCATCTTGGTCTGTTGTTCTAAAAAATCTTTGACCTGTTTATCGCGGCCAGTTTGTGTTTTCATGCTTTCCACACGGCCCGGGTTTAA
>CALRSN020000040.1:0-10236 GCA_943370865.1 Bordetella parapertussis | reverse complement strand
TCCAGCCAGATCGTTCCGGCCAGTAAGGCTTTCTGATCGTATGTTTTTATAGCCCGGTTGATATTAGCCTGCGAAGCCTGTTGATCCGAATAACTCAACTTTTTCAGATCGGGTTTGATCAGTTTATCATAGTCACTGTACACCAGCTTGCGGAAATCAGCAATATCCTGCGGTGTCAGTTCCACCTGGTTCTGCCTGATCTGGTCCGGGTGCATCAGCGAAGCAATACACCACACGATACCACCGGATATATAAACAATGTCTCTTGATTTGAAATCTGTTTTATCCCTGAACTGGTACACGATCGTTCTGCCAAGGCTGTCGATGATGATCTTTTCAGCTGTACGTAAGTAGTCTTCCATTTTCGTACTGCCCGCTGGCAACTTTTCTTCTACTAAACGCTGAAAGGATTTAGTACCAAACGGAAAAGTGACGGGAACAAAACTGCGGCTGCTGCTGATATAACCACCCTTGGTATTACCGCTGCCCACATCGATCTGGTTAGCCGTAAGCCGGTTGATGGAAGGAACGATGCCTTTAAAACTCAATTCCGCTTCCTGGTCCACGGTGATATACCCGATCCGGATCTTTGGGTCCAGTTCTTTGGGACGAACCACATTGGCGAAATATTCCACCTTGTTGTATTTATCCAGTTCCTGTTTCAGGCCGCTGCTGATAACGATATGCGTCCTGGAGGAAGGGACTGAGAATTTTTTCCGGATGATATCATAGAGGATGCTGATGGCATCATGCGTTTCTTTTTCACTTTGATATGATAAAGCGGCTGCATCGGAGTTGATGGACGTGTCCATCTTCAGGGTGAAATCATTTTCACCATCCTTACCCATTTTCACATCGATCACACTCAGCTTAACGCCTTTGGCACCGATCTCCACGCCGGCATAGAGATCACCAATGCCCTGTACACTTTTCAGCATACTGTTCACCAGGTCGGCGATCACGGGCAAATCAAGTGCCCGGTATAATTTGATTGCTTTTTGGTAGGCATCCACTGCCTGGGTGGTCTGGTTGGTCTTGCTGTATAAGGTTCCTAATCCTTCATAAGCCTGTGCCTGGTGATAAGCATTTTTGGCGGCGAGGGCATTCTTCAGTGCCTTGGTAAAATATTCTTCAGCCGCTTCATATTGCTGAGCCTGCAACAGCGAAGTAGCCGTTTTTAATATCCTCGAATTGGGTTGTGGTTTACCGGGCTGTGCGGCAGCGGAGCAGCACAGGAACAATAAAAGGGCGGGCAGCAGGTTTCTGAGTGACATGTTCGTTGGATTAAATTGGCTATGCTAACCAGTGATGATCGGACAGTTTGTACCGGGACAAAAGTAAAATATTCGGCTACCGGGGATACCGGTAAGGAAGGGCCAATTGTGAACAGGTTTTCAACATTTCCAGCTGCAAAAATCAATACCCATAGCGCTGACTGGTAAGGGTGACAAGCGTATCAGTTCCTTGCTATAAAAGATCGGGCCAGCGTAATTTCTTCCCGGTCAGTTTCTTTGCTGTTGGCAGTGGAAAGTAATTGTTGGTAATAGGATCTTGCTTTTACAGCATTGCCTGATCTTTCACTGGCCAGTGCCGCACCATATAAAGAATTGAAACGGTTAGGGTGACTTTTTAAGTCGGCTTCATAAGCTGTTAACGCATCAGCCGGTTTATTATATTCCAGCAGCATATCGGCGAGTAATTGCCGGGCAGGCAAAACTTCTCCGGGGGTTACCGGGCTTTTTCCTGTTTTATTTTCCAGTTCAGCAGCGGCTTTCATTTGTACTATCGCCTGTTCTTTTTTTCCTTCTGCATAACTGATCCATGCTTCACCGGTTTTTATTTGTATCAGCACCTGGTTGGCTTTATACATATCTTTTTGTGCCAGGATGCTGTCCTGCAATTGTTGCATGATCACCAGCTCCTTTTTAGCAGCAGCCACATCACCTGTATGAGCTGCACCGAGCAGTCTTGTAAAATGCACAATAGCTTTTTGCCAAGGATATTTTTCCCAGGGAAAACCGGGTTGTAATTCCATAACGGCAGCTTCCTTCCATAACTTATTTTCCAGGTAATACCGGGAAGGACTGGCTGCGAAAGCATACAGCACTTTGAAATTTACAGGGTACACTTCGGTGAAACTTCCTAAATAATCCACCTGTTGTTTCGCCAGTTTATTTTCTCCTTTCTGTAACCGGGCATATATCAAGTAATCAATAGCATGCAGTTCTTCATCCCAATGCCCGTTGATGCCAAGACCTTCTGCATAACATTTGGCTGAAGCAGCCGCAGCGGTATTGGACTGAATCGCTTCTTCCCAAAGTCCCAGTCTTGTAAAAATATGCGAAGGCATATGTTGTGCATGGGCGGAAGAAGGTGCAATGGAGGCATATTTCCTGGCAGCCGGTAATGCCAGTGCTGCCAGCTCAGGAGTATCATAACTGTGAATGATATAATGTACAATGCCCGGGTGGTTGGGTTGACCGGGATATAAATTTTGCAGAATAGCGGCTGCCTTTTTTTGGTTGCTGTAGGTTTTATCTGTTGCTTCTGCCACACTTACTAATGACAACGCATAGAAGATCGCCACTTCTTTATCGCCGGGATATTTTTGGTACATCGCTTCCATGGCTTTTTCATAATTAATACCTCTTGCTTTATGGGTGCTGCTGGTCCAGTCTTTATAGAACAAAGCCATGGCATTGATATAATCGGTTACAATGGCGGAGGGATGCTGCAGTGTTTGTGCGATAGCAATGGCGCCGGCCCCTTTTTGCATTTCTTCATCCAGCGGGGGCGAAGGCCATACCTGGTGATAATTACACATGGCCACTCCCCAGTAACCCATCGCACAGGAAGGATCAGCATCAATTACTTTGGCAAATAATTTTTCAGCCTCATCGTATTCAAATGAATGCAGTAATGCAATACCCAGGTTGAAATCTTTTTGGGTGGTGGCCGAACAGGTGCTGGTGAATTGTACCGAACCAAATTCCTGTCCGGAAGGGCCACAGGCAATTACCGGTCCCCGTTTCAGGTCCAGTTGGGCAGTTGGTTCCTTAGCAGGTTGATTCGTATTGTTAGCACCACATCCGTAAAAAAGGACGACAACCAAAAGACAGCTGGAATATACTCTCCATTTCATAACCGGAAGATTTAATAGTTTATTAAACAGGAGAGGGCGGAATACCTATAAACAGGCTACGGGAAATGAATATAACCTTTTAATTGGGAAGAGGGGATAAAACTATTCCTTAAGCCACAGTCAAACTCAGGTCTTCCTTCCTGTGCTTAATCACAAACCAGCCCGTGACTAGAATAGAAAGAATAAAATAAGCCCCGAGTATATACTTGAGTGCAGCAAGATAGGTGCTGGCTCCAAACCAGTCATCCTGGGTATAGATAAAATACAAACCAAATCCGCTTCTTACTATTTCAACGATCATGGCAGAAGCATTCCGGTCCATCAGGTCAGTCAATGCATACACACTGAGAAAAATAAAACCACCATACCAGAAAATATTGTAGCTGCCCAATTCTTTGATCAGGGCAATATTGCCAAATAGATAGCTTACAAAGCCAAGGATCATCAGTAATTGAAACCAGGTCCAGGCTGTAAAAGCAGGCGATGTTTTGGTATCGTACTTATTGAAATGATAGACATCCTCAATTTTATGAACAGGATATTTCGCTGCCACATCAGCAGGACGATAACCCGTGGGTTTGAACCAGAGAGTGAATTTATCTTTCCAGTTCTTCGTTCTCCAGGCATCTTTGATCAGCAGCCATACATGCTGGAAATTTATTTTGATCGGGTTCCAGGTTTGTACCGGCCTGGTGATACCATATACCGGCGGCACGGTGGGCAATTCTTCCTGGTAAGTACCAAACCATTTGTCCCAGAAAATAAAGATCTGCCCGTAGTTCTTATCAATATATTCCTTGTTGATGGCATGGTGCACCCGGTGATGCGAAGGGGTGACGATGATCTTTTCGAGAAATCCCATGCGGTTGATATGTTGGGTATGATACCAGAACTGGGCAAACAAATGCAACGGAGCCACGATCCCTATTACCTGTTCCGGTACACCCAGCAGGGCCGCAGGTAATAAAAAGATGGCAAATGTTTTTACTATGGAGGAGATACTTTGCCGCAACGCACAGGCCAGGTTAAATTCTTCGCTGCTGTGATGGACGATATGACCGTTCCAGAAAAAATTAGCCACATGCTGTAAGCGGTGTACCCAATAACCGGCAAAATCGAGAGCAAAGAAAGCAATGATATAAACGATGATCGTATTGGGAATACTGGTCAGTGCAAGATGCCGCAGGAAAAAAGGATACGATAACACGACGAGATATAACCCGATCACATCCTTGGTCACATTGGTCACGCCACTACTGAGGCTGCTCACCATGTCCATATTCCGGACGGTATCTTTTCCCTTGCGCCAGCCATACCATTTTTCAAAAAGTACCAGCAGCAGGAAGGCCGGCATAGCAATGAGTAGTATCTTTCCGTACTGTTCCATAAGTAAGCAATATGCAGCTAATTTACAAAAGCCCCACCTAAATCCTCCCCTGGAGGGAAGGACTTGAGAAAATTTCTTATCAAATGAAACTAACTAACTATAAAGATGCTGACTCCCCCTTCAGGGGGCAGGGGGGCATTTTTACCTGTATCGACGCCCATACCTGTGGCAACCCGGTCCGGCTGGTGAAAGAAGGAGGACCAGTGCTGGAAGGAAAGAACATGAGTGAGAAGCGGCAGCATTTTCTCCGCGACTATGACTGGATCAGGACCGGGCTGATGTTTGAACCCCGTGGCCACGACATGATGAGCGGAAGTATTTTATATCCGCCGCATGACCCGGCCAATGATGTGGCCGTATTATTTATTGAGACCAGTGGTTGTTTGCCTATGTGCGGGCATGGCACCATCGGTACGATCACTATTGCCATTGAAGAAGGATTGATACAACCTAAAATGCCCGGCATCGTAAGAATGGAAGCACCGGCCGGATTGGTGATGATTGAGTATAACACCGTCGATGGACCATGGACGATGGACCATCGACGATCTAAAGTGGAAAGTGTTAAGTTAACAAATGTGCCGGCGTTCCTTCATTCAACAGAACTGGTAGTTGATTGTCCTGGGCTTGGTGAATTGGTGGTGGATGTTTCCTATGGCGGAAATTTTTATGCCATTGTAGATGTGCAGCGAAATTTTAAAGGACTGGAACATTATACAGCGGATAAACTGATCGCCTGGGCAAGAGAAATGCGGAAAAATATTAATGCAAAGTATGAATTCATTCACCCGGAAGATGCAACAATCAATGGGTGTTCACATATTTTATGGACGGGTGCTGTGTTAGACAATACATCAACAGCAAGGAACGCCGTTTTTTATGGAGAAAAAGCCATTGACCGTTCCCCCTGCGGTACGGGTACTTCCGCAAGAATGGCGCAATGGTATGCCAAAGGGAAATTAAAAAAAGGCGAATCCTTCATTCATGAAAGCATAATCGGGAGTAAATTCACCGGGAGGATCGAGGAAGAACTGACCGTGGCCGGCCAGGCAGCCATACGACCCAGCGTGGAAGGATGGGCGAAGATATATGGCTACAATAAGATATGGATCGATAAAGAGGATGATCCGTATGCGTATGGGTTCCAGGTGATTTAGGGAATGGGAAATAGAAAATGGAAAATGGGGTTTCGGGGATTTAAGAAACTAGCTTGCCTGTAGCATCGGGAATATATTCAGGAGGAAGGACTGATTTAGATGGTTACTCATTAAAACATGACTATGCAATCAAGAAAAAAATTCCTTTACCAGGCTTCTGCATTAACGGCAGGAACTATACTAGCTTCTTCTTTTGGCAAGGAAGTGTTTGCCATTTTCAAAAACAGGATCGCCCCGTCTGACCAGTTGAATGTCGGCGTAATCGGTATCAATGGCATGGGTTGGTCGGACCTGAAAGCGATACTGAAAATTCCGGGAGTGAATTTAGTGGCACTCTGTGATGTTGATCAGAATGTACTGACTAAACGAATGAGTGAACTGGCCGCCATGAATGTGGATGCATCGAAAGTAAAAACCTTCAATGATCACCGGCAGTTGCTGGATATGAAAGAGGTGGATGCCGTCATCATCGGCACACCCGATCACTGGCATTGTTTACAGATGGTGGATGCTTGCCAGGCCGGTAAAGATGTGTACGTGGAAAAACCGGTGGGCAATTCAATTGAAGAATGTAATATCATGATTGCTGCGCAGAAAAAATATAGCAGGGTGGTGCAGGCAGGGCAATGGCAACGCAGCCAGCAACATTTTAAAGATGCTGTTGATTTTATTGGTACAGGTCAACTCGGTAATATCCGTACGGTGAGAGTGTGGTGCTACGTGGGATGGAAAAAACCAATACCGTTTGTCGCTGACAGTGCCGTTCCTGCGGGAGTAGATTATAAAAGATGGCTGGGCCCGGCCACGATGCGGCCTTTTAATGCCAACCGTTTTCATTTTACGTTCCGCTGGTTCTGGGATTATGCGGGTGGATTAATGACCGACTGGGGTGTTCATTTATTGGATTATGCGTTGATCGGAATGAATGCGACTGTTCCTGCATCAATCAGTGCACTGGGAGGTAATTTTGCTGATCCCATGTCACCGCAGGAAACACCGGATACCATGAGTGCTTTGTACCAGTTTGATAAATTCAATTTACAATGGGAGCATACGATCGGTATTGAAGGCGGTATGAATAAAACCCCTCATGGAATTGCGTTTGTAGGCGATAACGGAACACTCGAACTGGACCGGAGTGGCTGGGAAGTGATGGAAGAACCGAAGAGTGATAAGAAAGCCAAAGTGGAACGACGGAAATCGGTGGATAATGGTTTAGACAGGCATATGGAAAATTTTGTAAGTGTGATCCGCTCCCGGAATACAGACGAACTGAAATGTTCCATACAGGATGCCTCGCATATAGCAGTGCTGAGCCAGATGGGGAATATCGCTTTCCGTTCCGGGCAAAAACTAAATTGGAATAAAGAGAAAGGACGGTTCACCGATGAAGCGATCAATAAAAAATATTTGGCAGCGCCTTATCATAACGGGTATAAACTGCCAAAGCCCTGATAAGAAGAGCAGCGAAAAGAACGCTGAACCTGCCTGCCGGTAGGCAGGGTGTGCGACGCAACAAAAACTGAATAGAAATTCTAAAGCCGGGTTAATAAAATATGAACGTTGTAATTGTCGGAGGCGGTGTTATTGGTTTAAACACTGCTTATTATTTACGCAGGGTCGGTCATGAAGTAACAGTGATCGAGAAAAATGATTTCACCGATGGCTGTTCTTACGGCAATATGGGTTATATATCTCCTTCTCATTTTATTCCGCTGGCCACACCGGGCATCATTGCACAGGGATTGCGGTGGATGCTGAGTGCTTCCAGTCCTTTTTATATCCAGCCAAGAATAAACCTTGATCTTATCCGCTGGGGGCTGGCCTTCTGGAAAAAAGCCAATGCAAAGAATGTAGAACGCAATGCACCACACCTGAATAATCTCCTTCAACTGACCCGTGAACTGATGAAAGATATGAAGCGGGAATTGCCGCATCCTTTTGAGATGACCGAGAAAGGTTGCTGGATGCTCTGGAAAAATGAAAAGACCGGCGAACACGAGAAACATTTATCAGAACAGGCCAGCCGGTTTGGATTGAAAACAATTATCTGCACGCCGCAACAGGTGCAGGAATATGAAACGGAAGTGGAAACGAATGTGGCAGGAGGTGTTTTGTATCTCGACGATTGCCATATAAACCCCGCGAAGTTCATGCAATCCTTATACAGCCAGTTGCAAAAAATAGGAGTGAAGTTCTGGCTGAATACCGCAGTCACTGGTTTTGAAACAGCAAATGGAAAAATAAATACCGTTATAACTGACAGGGCGGATATACCCTGTGACGAATTGGTTATCGCCAATGGTTCCTGGCTGGGGGGGATTTCAAAATTGTTAGGTATTAAAATATTGATGCAGCCCGGAAAGGGATACAGTATGGAATACAACGGGCTTGCTAAAAATCTGCAATATCCATCAATACTGGTGGATGACAGAACGGCCACCACACCGATTGATCAATGGTTAAGGATTGGTGGTACGATGGAACTGAGCGGACACAGTGATAATATTCTGCCCAAACGGGTACAGTCAATTCATGAAGCGTTTAAAAAATATTATCCCGCAATGAACCTGCCCCAACCCGACATGAATAAAGTTTGGTATGGCTACCGGCCGGTGAGCCCCGATGGTATGCCCTATATCGGCAGGTACCGGGCTTTCAGTAATCTTATCTATGCCGGCGGTCATGCGATGCTGGGAGTGAGTGCGGCTGCCGGTACTGGTTTACTGATCAAAGAGATCATCAGCGGGGAGCAACCAAGTATTGCTTTACAAGCCTTCGACCCTGCAAGGTTTTCTTAAAATTGGTTCGCTGGACTGCTTCATCCGTTTTGTCTTTGTTTACTCTCGGTGAGACTCCTTAATTTTATGACTTATTATGGATTGTACAGCTACTCGTTTACCTTACCGCCAGGCCAATGCTTTTTCGGGAATCGTTTTAGATTACCTGGATCATGCGAATGCACTGAAACCTTTTTACAGTAATGCGGCAACTCTGGCCGGTATTCAGCAAAACATCGAAGCAAGAAAACAATTCAGCGGCAACAGGGAAATACTGGTGCAGGAATTAAAAAAGCAATACGCTGCGGTTGATGCAGGGGAAAAAGTAAAAAACAACATTGCATCGCTTTTATCACCCAATACATTCACAGTAACTACGGCGCACCAGAATAATATTTTCACCGGGCCCTTATATTTTATCTATAAGATCATTCATGCGATCAAACTGGCAGAGCAGCTGAAAGCAGCAATGCCGGAAAATCATTTTGTGCCTGTTTATTATATCGGCTCGGAAGATGCCGACCTGGATGAACTGAACCATATCTGGCTCGACGGGGAGAAACTGGTTTGGGAAACTAAACAAACCGGTGCGGTGGGAAGAATGAAGATCGATAAAGCCTTATTGAAATTAGTTACGGCTATTGAAGGCCAACTGGCTGTATTGCCACATGGCAATGAGATACTTTCACTGGTGAAAGAATGTTATAAAGAAGGATCAACCATCCAGGAAGCAACATTCAGGTTTGTGCATGCTTTGTTCAGCGAATACGGCTTGATTATCCTGTTGCCGGATAATGCGGCGTTAAAAAAGCAGATGACCGCTGTGTTTGAAGATGACCTGCTGAATCAAACTGCATCGGGTATCGTGGAAAAGACAGCGGCTGAATTATCCAAAGCAGGATATAAAGTGCAGGCTAACCCGAGAGAGATCAATTTGTTTTATTTGAAAGATGATACAAGAGAGAGGATTGAGGTACGAGGTGCGAAGTACGAAGTACTGAACACCGGAGTTTCTTTTAGCAAAGAAGAGTTGCTGCAAGAACTCGCTGAGCATCCTGAACGTTTCAGTCCGAATGTGATACTAAGGGGATTGTACCAGGAAACGATATTGCCCAATATTGCTTTTATTGGTGGCGGCGGGGAAACCGCATACTGGCTGCAACTGAAAGACCTGTTTAATCATTATAAAATTCCGTTCCCGGTATTGGTGCTGCGCAATTCTTTTTTAGTGGTGGAAAAGAAATGGCAGCAAAAGATCAGCAAGACCGGTTTTACTACAGAGGATTTCTTTTTACCTGAAACGGAACTACTGAACAGGCTGGTGGCCCGTGACAGTGATAAGAAATTAAAGCTGAACGGCACTTTGTCTGCCACTGAAGAATTATATAATAGTATCAAACAACAGGCGGCAGCTATTGACAGCACATTGGGCAGGCATGTGGATGCATTGAAGGCGACAACGCTTTACCGCTTACAGGAACTGGAAAAGAAAATGCTGCGGGCCGAGAAAAGAAAATTCACTGACCAGCAACGCCAGCTTCATACGATCAAGGAAAAGTTATTTCCAAAGAATGGTTTACAGGAAAGGATCGACAACTTTATGCCTTATTATGCTAAATGGGGGAAAGACTTTATTCAGCAGTTGTATACTCATTCATTAAGCCTGGAGCAGGAGTTTGTGGTACTAGAGGAAGCCTGAGATCTGATTTCCGACTTCAGACATCTTCTTTATTTCTTCGATATATCCAACCGGAATAAAGTACTGCTGCC
>CALRSN020000039.1:0-10266 GCA_943370865.1 Bordetella parapertussis | reverse complement strand
AGCTTGGTAATGGCTTTGTCCTTGATCTGGCGAACCCTTTCCCTGGTCAGGTTGAATTTTTCGCCGATATCTTCCAGGCTCATGGGGTGGTCAACGCCAATACCAAAGAAATAACAAATCACTTCTTTTTGCCTTTCTGTAAGCGTTTTCAGGCTGCGGTCGATCTCTGTTTTCAAAGACTCATTATGGTCCAGCTGGCCATCGGTCCGCTCGGCATTAGGGTTGATCAGCACATCCAGCAGGGTACTGTCTTCTCCTTCAGATAAAGGGGTGTCCATGCTGACATGGCGGGAGTTGATACCCAGCGTAGCTGATACTTCTTCCAGGTCCATTTCCAGTACTTCGGCCAGCTCTTCAGCGGACGGTTCCCGTTCAAACTGCTGCTCCAGCGAAGAGAAAGCTTTTTGAATCCGGTTGGTCAGCCCGACTTTGTTAAGAGGCAGACGAACAATCCTTGACTGTTCGGCCAGGGCCTGTAAAATACTCTGGCGGATCCACCAAACGGCGTAGGAAATGAATTTGAAACCGCGGGTTTCATCGAATCGCTGGGCCGCTTTGATCAAACCCAGATTACCCTCATTGATCAGGTCGGGCAGCGACAGTCCCTGGTTTTGGTACTGTTTGGCTACAGACACCACAAAACGCAGGTTGGCCTTGGTCAGTCTGTCGAGTGACTTCTGGCATCCTTGTTTGATAAGGGTGGCTAATTTGACCTCTTCTTCGGGGGAAATGAGTTCGACCTTGCCGATCTCCTGCAGGTACTTTTCTAAACTCTGAGATTCACGATTCGTAATAGACTTCGTGATCTTCAATTGTCTCATGCTCATAGGTATGGTTTTAGAATGGTGTATTTAAAGGGTTAAAGAATAATAAGTTTTAGTCTGCTTATGACTCTAAAAATACCCACCACAATGTCATTGGTTGTTCGGAACGTATTGAACTTCAAGGCAATTTAACCTTTTCAGTAATATGTGCCAAAAAAATTTTGGTTATTATTTAACGCTTATGTAAGGGTTTTATTTTGTAAAGGCGGGGTTTGCTGTAAAACAAGGGGAAAAATAAATAATAAATTATTTTGGGGCACTGATTTATTATTTATTATTGCAGCTATCGCAATGATTTATTAATAAGAGAGAGAAGATGAGCAAGCAATTATACACGTTAGAATTTCCTGTCCGGTGTTCACCATCCATATTGTACGAGTTTCTTGCCACCCCGGCCGGACTTGGCGAATGGTTTGCAGAAAAAGTTGATGAAAGAGATGGTATCTTTTACTTTGGCTGGAATGGTTCTTTTGATAAAGCTGACCTGCTGGAAACAGAGCAGGACAAATATGTCCGCTTTCACTGGCAAACAGCTCCCAAGGATGAATACTTTGAGTTTCGCATCGAGAAATCAGAGATCACCAACCAGACCATTTTAGTGATCAAGGATTTTGCCGAGAAAAAGGAAATCAAAGATCAGAGCCTGTTATGGGACCACCAGGTGAAAGACCTTTTTCACCGCCTGGGTAACTAAGCTTTTACTATTTCCATTGTTTTTCTGAATTCGGTAAACAGACGATGAGGAATCTCATCCCACTGCTGAAGAGGATATTTTTGTGCCAGTTTTATAAAAGGCTTTTTGGAAAGGAGTTGTTCAAATTCTCTCCCCGTTATTTCTTTTACGGGCTTATAGTTATGTTTTTCAAAATGATGCTCCCATTGATCATCGTTAATGCAAAGAAAAAAATCACTACCGGCAAACACAGAATATGCATCGATAAGTTGTTGCTGAAATAGTTGCTTGCAACGGCCGGATAGATGAAGGGTAATGCTGAAAAAATTTCCCCACCAGAAAAGGGTTCGTACTGTAAATACATTTTCTTTATCAAAATACCGGGGATGATCCAGCACCAGGTAGGGCAGGCCTTTGTAGTTTTCTCCCTTTGAAATTTTGGGTAAAGGGCTGATAAATTCAGCGGGAAAACAACTTTTTTCCTGTGCAAGGTAATCCTGCTGTTCGGCCTGGAGGCCTTCCAGTATACTTTTTACTTTTTGTATGATGCCGTTCTTTGTTAAAATCCAATCTGCATTGGTCACCAGTTCCAACTCGGTTGCTGAAAGCCTTATTTTTGCGGGATTCATACTTAAAGATAAGTGATCAAAAAATTAGATAAACTCATCATCAAGGCCTTTGTCGGACCCTTTGTCGCAACGTTCTTTATTACGTTGCTCGTACTGGTGATGCAGTTCTTCTGGTTATATATTGACGACTTTGTAGGTAAAGGATTGGGTGCCGGTTTGATCCTTGAATTTATCTGGTACCAGGGGGCGGTATTGGTTCCATTAGCCTTGCCACTGGCCATCCTGCTTTCCTCGCTGATGACCTTTGGTAACCTGGGCGAAAGTTTTGAATTAGTGGCGATCAAAGCCGCCGGCATTTCTTTGCTTCGGTTCATGCGGCCCTTGTTTTTTGTGACCTTGCTTATTTGTGGTGTCGCTTTCCTGTTCTCCAATAATATTATCCCCATCGCTAACCTGAAGTCAAGAACACTGCTGACAGATATCGTGTATGCCAAACCAGCCTTCGATTTGAAAGAAGGAGTTTTCTATGATAAGATCAATGGCTTTGCTATCAAGATCGGGAAAAAGGAATCCAACGACAGCATCATCAGGGATGTGATCATTTATGAACAGACCAACCCCGTGCAGGATAATTTTATTATTGCCAAAAGCGGTGTGATGCGGGTGACAGAGGATAAACGATACCTTGAATTCAACCTGCGGGATGGCTGGCGCTACCAGGAACGGACCAGTAATGCCTACAGTCCAAATACGGAATTCATACGACTTGGGTTTAAAGAATACACCAAACAGTTTGATCTTAGTGCTTTTCAATTTGTCAGAACTGACGATAGTGTCAATAAGAATAATGAACGGGTTTTGAGCATGCGGCAACTGGACATAGCGATCGACTCACTCAGAAAAGAGAATGATGCAATAAGGGTACAGTTAACAAAAACGATGTACGCCACCTGGACCTTCACAAAGTATATTGACAGCAACTGGGCCAAGCAGGAAGTGATAGATACAGGTAAAAGAAAAACAGCTACCACGTTTTCGCAATGGTTGCCCGATTCAGCAAAGACGGATGTGGCGCAACGGGCTTCCGGGCAGGTCAATTCTATCAGGGTCGGACTTGAATCAACCGCCACTAACTTAAAGGATCGTGAAAGAATATTCAGGAAGCATAATATTGAATGGCACCGGAAGATATCACTCTCACTCGCCTGTCTTGTTTTATTCCTTATCGGGGCGCCACTGGGTTCTATTATCCGGAAAGGCGGTTTGGGAACACCCCTGATATTTGCGATCATTTTCTTCATGGTCTTTTATTTTTCCAGTACCATGGGAGAAAAATTTGCCAAAGAAAATACCCTGAGCCCTTTTATGGGTATGTGGCTGGCTACTTTTGTCCTGGTACCGATCGGTTTATTCCTTACTTACAAAGCCATGCGGGATTCACAATTATTTAATAAAGAATCCTATCATCGGTTTGCTAAAAAGGTGCGTTCTATCTTCAATCGTAAGCGATCAGCGTAATATTATCTTTTTCCTTACTGATTTCAGTTAATTTCGGGCACCATTCAATAGCTCCGTATGCGACTATTCTTTTTTTATTTATTGATACTGCTGGCGGCCTGTAATTCTTCGGGAGGCAGTAAAGACAAAGAAGCTGTTGCGAATAATAGCCCCGTATCAATCACAAGTGAACAGGCAATCGCAATTGTACCAGTTGAATTAAAGCTGGGTCAAATTCCGGCTGCACTTAAATTTCGTGGAAAACTCAATGAAGCCTGGCAGTGGGATGATAAGCTCGGCAAAAACATACTCATTACTTCTTATGTTGACGCTTTCGGAGATAACAAGAAGAATGAATTCGGGGAAGAAGGACAAACAGCAGAATTACATGCATTCCATTTTGTCAAAAAAGATACGGGGTATATGTTACTCTGGAAAATCAGCGATGCCATGAAATCCTGCCCGTTTGATCTTACGGTTGCATTTATGAAAGGTTCCGCCACTGTTACTGATCTTGACAGCAACGGAATTGCTGAAACAACCATTCAGTACAAATTGGCCTGCCGCAGTGATGTTTCACCAGCTTATATGAAGCTGATCATGCATGAGGATACAATGAAGTATTCATTGCGGGGGCCTATGTGGATCAATGCCGGAGCCGATGATAAGTTTACTGTTACGGAAAATGATATGAACCTGGAGAAGCTGCCCGTGAAAACAGATGAGTACGAACAAATACTGCAAAGTTTCGGCCGGTACGAATCCGAAAAAGAGTTTGCAACTGCTCCAGCTGTTTTTTTACAGCATGCCCGCAAACAATGGATGAAATATGTAAAGGAAAGTTTTGAATAAATAGCCTGTGACAACACAACAACAAAATCTAAACGTACAAAAATGGGTAGCTGCTGTATCGGTAGTACTGCTGGCAGTTAAGGTTATTGCGTATTACTCCACTCACTCAGTATCGATACTTACCGATGCACTGGAAAGTATTGTCAATGTAGCGGCTGGTTTTATTGGCTTATATAGTTTATTCATCGCAGCCAAACCCCGGGATATTGATCATCCATATGGACATGGGAAAGCTGAATTCCTGTCTGCCGCAGTGGAGGGAACGCTGATTGGAAGCGCAGGTGCTATTATTCTTTATAAAGCGATTCAAAATCTTATTAACCCCGTTGAGCTGGAGAAGATTGATTATGGTATTATCCTCGTTGCCATAACGGCAGTGGTCAATTTTCTATTAGGCTACTATTGCCTGCGTGTGGGGAAAAAGAATAGTTCAGCAGCTTTAGCTGCGAGCGGAAAGCATTTGCAAAGTGATACATGGTCAACATTGGGGATAGTAGTCGGGTTGGTCCTATTATACCTGACTGGGGAAAAATGGATCGACAGCGTTGTCGCTATTGGCTTTGGATTATTTATTATGTACACCGGGTACCGGATCATTCGCAGTTCAGTAGCAGGTATTATGGATGAAGCGGATAAGAATTTATTATCAAGGCTGGTGATACTTTTAAATACCAACCGGAAACCCAACTGGATCGATCTGCATAACCTGCGGGTGATAAAATATGGAAGTGTGTTGCATATGGATTGCCATCTGACTGTTCCCTGGTACCTGAATGTACATGAGGCTCACCGGGAAATTGATGCATTGGCAGAACTGGTGAGAAAGGAATTTGGTGAATCAGTTGAGTTCTTTGTGCATTCAGATGGGTGCCTTCCTTTTTCCTGCCGTATCTGTGACAAAAAGGAATGTTCCGAACGAAAGCATAATTTTGAGCAACGGATCGGCTGGACACTGGAGAATATTCTTCAAAATCAAAAACACCAGCTGGCATAGCAATGAAAACAACGACTTTTTGGAAAGGAGATCATCGTTTTGAAAGCGAACATGAAGGCAATAAGATCAACGTGGATGGCGATAAGAAGAGTGGACATGGCCCCAAAGCCCTTTTACTATCCGGGCTGGCTGGCTGTTCAGGTATTGATGTAGTGGATATACTGGAGAAGATGCGGGTACAATTCTCCGATTTTTCCATTGAAGTTGAAACAGAGCAAACAGAGGAGAATCCAAAGGTCTTTAAATGGATCATGATCAATTATAAGATACGGACTGCTACGGAGAACGAGGACAAAGTGCGGAAAGCGATTGACCTCTCCCTGGAAAAATATTGTGGTGTTTCAGCCATGTTGCGGAAAAATTCACCAATTAATTATAAATTGGAAATCCTGAAATAGCCTTATGCTTTCAATGAAGTCACAATATGCCTTTAAGGCCTTGAGTTATCTCACGTTAAAATTTAACGAGGGTCCCGTGCTGATCTCCGAGATCGCCAAAAAGAAGAAGATCCCGTTAAAGTTTCTCGAAAATATCCTGCTGGAATTAAAGAAAGCGGGTATACTGGATAGCAAGAAAGGCAAAGGTGGTGGGTACTTTCTCAAGCAACGGCCTGAAAAGGTAAAAGTGGCAACGGTGATCCGTCTTATTAATGGGCCTATCGCTATGCTGCCCTGCGTAAGTCTCTATTTCTATGAACGTTGCAAGAATTGCGACGAAAAGAAATGTGGCCTTCATGACATGATGGTGGAAGTGCGGGATGCCACCCTGCAGATCGTTGAGAACAGGACTTTGAAGGATCTTGTTATGTAGTTTCCTCGTTTTATCTCTTACCAACAATAGTTAGCGGTATCGTTTGCACGATATATTCAGTCCACCGGGTTGGTGGGGTAATCATTTAGGCCTATTTTTGTCTTCACAAAAATTTCAATTATGGCACTACGTCTCGGGGATGTTGCTCCCAACTTTAAAGCACAAACAACAGAAGGAGAAATCGATTTTTATGACTTCCTGGGTAATGGATGGGGGATTTTATTTTCTCACCCCGCTGATTTCACCCCGGTTTGTACAACTGAGCTTGGTAAAACAGCTTTATTACAGGAGGAGTTTGCAAAACGTAATGTAAAAGTGCTGGCTGTGAGTGTTGATCCGCTGGATAAACATATGGAGTGGAGAAAAGATATTAATGAAACACAACATTGCTCTGTTGGTTTTCCTATCATCGCTGATGAGGACAGGGTAGTCGCCTTGTTATATGACATGATCCATCCCAATGCGTCTGCTACCGCTACAGTTCGTTCATTATTTGTGATCGGACCTGATAAACTGGTGAAGCTGATGATCGTTTACCCTGCTTCTACCGGGAGAAATTTCTATGAAGTATTAAGAGTGGTAGATTCATTACAGCTGACAGCAGGTTATAGTGTAGCTACACCGGCCGACTGGAAAGCAGGCGAAGATGTGATCGTTGTTCCGGCCGTATCAACAGAAGATGCGATCAAAAAATTCCCTAAAGGAGTGAAGGTGGTGAAGCCTTACCTGCGCTATACACCCCAACCCAATCTTTAATGCTGAGCAGCGAACAGATACAGGAAATAGAGAATAGCTCATTGCCGGAAGCGATCCGGTGGGTGACTGCTTTATTTCCAGGCGAAGTGGTCTTTTCTTCTTCTTTAGGACAGGAAGACCAGGTGCTTACCGATGTGATTTTTAAAAATAACCTCCCTGTAAAGATCTTTACGATCGATACCGGCAGGTTGTTTAATGAAACATACGAACTGCTCGACCGGACAACAGCCCGGTATAAAAAACCAATACAGGTTTATTTTCCTGAAGCTGCTGATGTGGAAACGTTTGTGGCAGAAAAAGGAATCAACAGTTTTTATGAATCAGTGGATAACCGGAAGCAATGCTGTTATATCCGGAAAGTGATTCCATTGGACCGTGCATTGAAAGGAGCGAAGGTTTGGATCACCGGTCTACGGGCCGAACAATCTAACAACAGGCAGCAAATGCCCATGATCGAATGGGCAGAAGATAAGAAGTTATATAAATTCAACCCGCTGATCAACTGGAGTTATGATGAAATGATCAGTTCTATCAATGAGCATAATGTGCCCTATAACCGCCTGCATGATAAAGGATTTATCAGCATTGGTTGTGCACCTTGCACAAGGGCCATTGAACCGGGTGAAGATGCAAGGGCCGGCCGTTGGTGGTGGGAAGCATCACAGAAAGAATGCGGATTGCATGAAACAAAAGTGAAAGCAGGATAGATTATATCATATTGTTTGCTTTGAATGCAAACAGACCAATAATAGTTATGACTAAATATCATTTGGATTACCTGGAGCAGCTCGAAGCAGAGAGCATTCACATTTTTCGTGAAGTAGCTGCTCAATTTGAAAGGCCGGCACTGTTATTCAGTGGAGGAAAAGATTCTATTACTATGGTGCACCTGGCCAGAAAGGCATTTGCACCCGGCAAAATACCTTTTCCATTAGTGCATATTGACACCGGGCATAATTTCCCGGAAGCATTAGAATTCCGTGACTGGTTGGCAAAAGAGGTCAGTGCCACATTGGTTGTCAGAAAAGTTGAAGACACCATCCAACACAAAAAACTGACTGAACCAAAAGGAAAATGTCCCAGTCGTAACTGGTTACAGACCTACACACTCTTAGATACAATTGAAGAATTCAAATTTGACGCCTGTATCGGCGGTGCCCGGAGAGATGAAGAAAAAGCAAGGGCAAAAGAGAGAATATTTTCTGTGCGGGATGAGTTTGGACAATGGAATCCCAAATTGCAACGGCCAGAACTCTGGAATATTTATAACGGAAGAATTCATAAGGGTGAGAATGTGAGAGTCTTCCCGATCAGCAACTGGACAGAACTGGATATCTGGAATTATATTCGCAAAGAGAATATCGATCTTCCGTCTATCTATTTTGCACACGAACGGCAGGTGATTGAACATGAAGGACAGCTGGTGGCCATCAGTGAATTTGTGCAACCGGATGCAAGCGATATGATACTTACCAAACAAGTAAGGTACAGAACCGTAGGAGATATGACCTGCACTGCTGCAATAGAATCTGCTGCTGCTAACCTGGATGAAGTGATCAACGAGATCATAGCAACCAGGATCAGTGAACGGGGAGAAACCAGGATCGATGACAAAGTAACTGAAGCAGCCATGGAAGACAGGAAGAAGAACGGGTATTTTTAGAAAAAGACCAAAAGACAAGTAGTCAGAAGGACCGAAAGTTAAATGCTGCATATGGTAAATACATCAGCTAATTAGTAGCATACTTTTCGACTATCAGACAAAAATTTAAAATATGGATCTATTACGTTTTATAACTGCAGGGAGTGTTGATGATGGGAAAAGTACACTAATTGGGAGATTGTTGTACGATAGTAAGAATATTCTCATCGATCAGCTGGAGGCATTGGAAAAGTCAACAAAGAACAGGACCGATGGTACTGTTGATCTTGCCTTGCTCACTGACGGGCTCCGGGCTGAAAGGGAGCAGGGTATTACCATTGATGTGGCGTATCGATATTTCACCACTCCAAAAAGAAAATTCATTATTGCCGATGCACCGGGGCATGTGCAGTATACCCGCAATATGATCACCGGCGCTTCCAATGCCAGCCTGATCATTGTCCTGGTGGACGCAAGACAAGGTGTGGTGGAACAGACAAGACGTCATTCTATCATTGCCTCTCTATTAAAAATACCGCATGTGGTGGTTGCCATCAATAAGATGGACCTCGTGGAATACTCTCAGGATGTTTTTAATAATATCGTGATCGATTATGCTGAAGTGGCGAAGCAATTAGGATTGAAGAATGTGACCTATATCCCCATCAGTGCATTGAACGGTGATAATATCGTGGACAAATCGGAGATTATCGATTGGTATGATGGCAAACCGTTACTGGAATTCCTGGAGGAAGTGGATACAGCACACGATATTGACCTGGATAATGCCCGTTTCCAGGTACAGTTTGTGATCAGGCCTCAAACAGAAGAATTACATGATTATCGCGGCTATGCAGGCAAGATCATCAGTGGTATTTATAAAAAAGGAGATAAAGTAAAAGTGTTGCCGGCCGGTTTGGAAACAAGCATCAGCAAACTTGAAGTAGGTGGCCGGGAAGTGGAAGAAGTATTTGCACCACAGGCTGCTGTTATTCAACTGGCAGATGATATTGATATCAGCCGGGGCGATGCTATTGTAAAAACAGAAGATACACCTGTCGTCAGCAATGAACTCGAAGTTTTGCTCTGCTGGCTGGATGATAAACCATTACAGACCGGCAACAAGTATTATTTGCAACACAATAGCCGTTTGGTTAGAGCCGTGGTGAAGAGTATTGAATATAAACTCGATGTAAACACCCTTCAGCAACAGCCGGTGGAAGGGGGAGTAAAACTGAATGAAGTTGTTAATGCAACGATTAAGACAGCGTCACCATTGGTATATGATCCGTATGACCAGTTCGTGGTAAACGGAAGTGCTATCCTGGTGGATGAAACAAGCAACAGTACTGTAGCGGCGGTGCTGCTGCAGTAAATTTTTTTACCCAATTAGTCTATCAAAAAAGTAGAATACTGATGAATGCAAATGGTAAAGTGATACTGGCAGGGGCCGGACCCGGTGATGCAGAACTCATCACCCTGAAACTGCAAAAGCGGTTAAAAGAGGCCGATGTGATCATTACCGACCGGCTGGTGAATCCATTGATCATTGAAGCAAATGCTAACCCGGAGGCTACAGTTATCATTGCCGGTAAGCAGGGATATAATGACGCTTCTGTTTCGCAGGAAGATATCTGCAAGCTGATCGT
>CALRSN020000038.1:0-10695 GCA_943370865.1 Bordetella parapertussis | reverse complement strand
CAGCTATCAAGGACATGCCTAAAATAATGTGGCAACTGGCATTGGTATATTTATTCCAGTGGTATGCTTTGTTTTGTTATTGGCAAAACAGTTCTAAAAGTATTGCTAAGTCGGTGTATAATGCCACACCTGATAATAAGGAATTGTATGAAAAAGCAGTAAGCCTGGCTGGCTCAGTAAATGGCTGGTATAATATTATCACTTTTCTGACGGCTTTTGCCCTGGTTGGATTTGCAAAAAAATACAGTCCCAAGTGGGTTCATTTTGTTTGCCTGGTTATTGCCGGTCTTGGATTTATTGCATTTCCTTTTATTGAAAATAAAGCATTATTGTATGTTGCTATTTCCGGTTTTGGTATCGGGTGGGCCAGTATGATGGGAATTCCCTACCTGATGGTGGTGAGTCAAATACCAAAAGAAAGATATGGGGTCTATATGGGCATTATCAATATGATGATCGTAATACCGATGCTGATACAAACTATGACCTTTGGTTATATCCTGAAGCATTTTTTTAATAATGATTCAGGTAAGGCAATTTTATTTGCAGGGATATTATTGTTAATCGCTGCCCTGTTTACTACATTGATCAAATTTAAAAAACCAGTTGGCGATATTGTATTACCGGCAGCGCCTCCCGGTCATTAATGGGATAGGTATGAAAAAAATACTCTGCATAGGGGAAGCCCTGATTGATATGATCTGCACGGACAAAGGAAAGTCTTTATCAGAAGGGGAGAACTTTTTAAAGAAAGCAGGTGGTGCTCCAACGAATGTGGCAGCCGCCATTGCTGCGTTAGGGGGCAAGGTGGAACTTTCGGCTAAAGTGGGTACCGACCCTTTTGGTAAACATCTTATTGATGTAATGAAATCATTTGGCGTTTCTACCAAATGGGTGATCGAAGACGAACAGCACTTTACCACTTTTGCTTTTGTATCACTAATGGAAAACGGGGAACGGGATTTTTATTTTAACCGGGGTGCTGATGGGCAACTGAACAAGCAGGAAGTAGAAAATATTGATCTCGGGGATTTTTCAATCATTCACTTTGGTTCTGCTACCGGTTTCCTACCCGGGCCATTGCAGGCGGCTTACCGGGCTTTATTGCAAAAAGCTTTGCAGCAGAATATCTTTATCAGTTTTGATCCGAATTATCGTCATTTGCTTTTCAAAAACGATACCCAGTCATTCATAAATCAATCCTGGGATTTTTTAACAGCCTGTCATTTCTTCAAAGTCAGCGATGAAGAAGCGTTGCTGATCACCGGTTGCAGCAGCCTAGATGATGCAGCAGCTAGGTTGCTGGAGAAAACAAAAGCTGTATTTGCCATCACACTCGGAAAGGAGGGAACAATGCTGGGTATTCATGGAAAGACAATGATCATTGACAGCATCCCGGTTAAACCGGTAGATACAACTGGGGCAGGCGATGCTTTTGTCGGAGCATTGTTATACCAACTTAATGAAAGAACAGTAGCAGAAATGAGATCATTACCGGAAGAAAATTGGCAAAAGATCATTCAGAATGGAAACAAAGCCGGGGCAAGAACCTGTGAATACCTTGGAGCCATGGAAGCATTCAAGCACCTGAGCAGCGATATATTTAAATAGAAACGAAGTGTATAATCATTCCTTACATCAGCAGATCAACCAGGCGATCCAGCAACAAAAAATAGATATAGCCGGCAGGGATAATTTGTTTTTTACCCGTTTTATTGCTAATGCTACGGCTATTGATGCACTCTTTCATGAGATATACGGGAAGCACCCACAGCAGGAAGAATATTTTAACCAGTTGATCAACCTGGTTGCTGTATCCTATACTAACAGGCCGGCTATACTTAAGCAGCGGGATGAAGAAAAAGAAAAAATGGGAAACTGGTTCCTGAGTAATGAAATAACGGGGATGAGTTTATATGTGGATCGGTTTTGCGGCAACATAAAAAATCTTGGTAACAAGCTGGATTATTTTAAGGAACTGGGAGTAAATTTTCTTCACCTGATGCCGGTATTTGAAAGCCCGGAAGGAGAAAGCGATGGCGGGTATGCTGTTTCGGATTTTAGGAAAGTGGATAAACGATTCGGAACATTGAAAGACCTTCAGCAATTACAAGGGCAAATGCAAAAGGAAGGAATGTACCTGATGCTGGATATTGTACTCAATCATACTTCCCATCATCACGAATGGGCGAAGAAAGCCAAAGCAGGAGAAAAAAAATACCAGGATTATTTTTATACCTATCCTGACCGAAATTTACCTGACCAGTTTGACCGTACAATGCCGGAAATATTCCCGGAAAGTTCTCCCGGAAGTTTTACCTGGAATGAAGAGATGAAAAAATGGGTAATGACTGTTTTTCATCATTACCAGTGGGACCTGAACTATACGAACCCGGCAGTCTTCCTGGAAATGCTGGATACGATTTTTTTCTATGCGAACCTAGGGGTGGATATACTCCGTATTGATGCACCGGCTTTTATTTGGAAACAGTTAGGTACAACCTGCCAGAATTTACCACAGGCGCATAGTTTATTACGGCTGATAAAACAATCCGTACAAGTGGCAGCGCCGGGTATGGCGTTGTTAGGCGAAGCGATCGTTGCTCCGAAAGAGATCATGAAATATTTTGGTACCGGTTTGTATACGGCCAAAGAATGTGATTTTGCCTACAATGCCACGCATATGGCTTTGCAATGGGATGCATTGGCTACAGCTGATATACGGGTCATGCTGGCAGCACAGCATGAGATTTTGCAAAAACCGTATGGAACATCCTGGATCACATATACCCGTTGTCATGATGATATTGGTTTAGGCTATGATGATTATATGATCCGTAATGCAGGTTTTGAACCTTTTGAACACCGCCGGTTTTTAAAAGATTATTATGCGGGATATTATTACGATTCCCCGGCGAAGGGAGCATTGTTTTCCGTGAACCCCAAAACTAATGATGCCCGTATCAGCGGTTCACTGGCCTCTTTATGCGGATTGGAAAAAGCGATCGAACAACAGAACGAAGAAGCAATTGAGTATGCCGTGAGAAAGATATTGCTGATGCAGGCGCATAGTTTCTTCCTCGGTGGTGTGCCGATGATTTTTTATGGGGATGAAGTGGGTTATACTAATGATTACTCCTATTTAAATGATCCGGGTAAAAGTTATGATAACCGTTGGCTGCACCGGCCTGTAATTGATTGGGATAAGAATGAAAAAAGAAATGATGCAGGAACGATTGAACAGAAAATATTTTCCGGCACCCGGAAACTAATTGAAGTAAGAAGGAAAATATTTGCAGTGGGGGATTATAAGAATCTTACCTGGTTAACGCCTCATAATATTCATATTGCCGGTTACCTGCGGACATTTGAAGACCAGAAGTTTTATTGTCTTTTTAATTTCAGGGATAAACACTCTTATCTTACCTGGTTTGCATTTAAACAACATGGAGCCGGACCTGATTCTTTGTATGATCACTGGCAGGATAAGGAATTGCTAGTTGGACATGATCATGAGTACCTCGTGATGGAGCCGTACCAGTTTCTTTTGCTGGAAGTAAGATAGTTTCAGGATGAGGTACCATATTTTTTGATCAGTGCCAGCAATACACCATTGGTCCAGCCAAAGCCATCTTGTCCTTCATATTCACCGCCACCGGCTTCAAGATGGGTATCAATAACGTTGTATTTTTCCATCAGCTTACCGGTTCGTTTGAAAACGGCAGTGTTTAATTTGATCCATCGTTCAGCTATTTCTTTTGCAAGTGCCGTGTGACCATAGTTTTCCAGCCCGGAAATGGTCATCCAGTGTAAAGGGGCCCAGCCGTTCGGGGCATCCCATTGTTGCCCGGTTGTTACCAATGTACTAATCAACCCTCCGGCCTGAAGGAATTTCTCTTTTATAATTGCTGCTACTGCATCTGCCTGTTGCTGCGTGGCTATTTTTAAAAAGAGTGGGGTAACACCCGCCAATGAATAGTAGTTCTTTTGCTGATCAGTTGTAAAATCATAATCGAAATAAAAACCGGCATCCGGGTTCCAGCAAAATTGCTGGATAGTTTTTTTTCTTTTTTCAAGGGCATGTCTGAAATGTATTGCTTTTTGATGTTCTTCTTTTAGGGAATAACCATCGGCAAGCAGCTGTTCCAGATGATATAAAAGACAATTCAGGTCAACAGGAACAATATCCGTAGTATGTATTGATGAAAAGCTGCTCTCATTTTTAAACCAGCGGCAACTGAAATCCCAGCCCGATTCTGCACCCGCTCTTAAATGACGAAAAAGGGTCGACAGTTCCTGATCAGACCTATGCGCCAGCTCTACATCCTCCCGATACGATTCCGGGCGGGCTGTATTATTATTGTCCCAGTAGCGATTCATAATATCCCCGTTTTTCATCCGGGCAACATGTTGAGCAGATGGCTTGCTGCCAGTCAGTTCATCAGTTCCTTTCATCCAGAAGTTATATTCCTTGTCCAGTTGTGGTAAATAATCAGTCAATATAATATTCCCTTTTATATCAGCCAGCAATTTTACCATGAGTGAATAAAAAGGAGGTTGGGAACGACCGATGAAATAGTGCCGGTTGCCATTGGGGATATAGCCCAGTGAATCGATCAGGTAAGAAAAATTCTTTACCATGTTTTCGATCATCTCATTTTTACCAGAGGTTTTTAAACCCAGCATGGTAAAATAGCTGTCCCAGTAATAGATCTCACCAAAGCGGCCACCCGGTACGATATAAGGATAAGGAAGGGCGATGAGTGACCCGGATTCCTTATCCGGGTTCCTGGTCAGTACCGGCCAGAGTGCTTCAATATTTTCTTCCACTGTTTTTCTGGTATCACTGCTGTAGTGGGTGGAATGAGGAACGGGCAGCTCAAAATACCTCAGTACAAATTCTTTCAGATCAAATCCTGCTTCGTCTTTTTGAGATAAGTAAGCAGCATTGATTATTTCCAGGTCATATTTCGGCAGGCAGTCAACAAATGTTTTTCCATCGGGAAATACCTGTTGCAGTTGTACAGCTTCAAACAGAGGATACATTGTAAGCGTCATGTTCCGGTAAATTAATGTTGGGAAGTGGCTGGTGCTGACTTAGGTTGTATTTTCTTGAAGATAAAAAGTAAAACAATAAGAACAGCGATCGGGACCAGGGAGAAATAGAAAGCTGTTTGTCCTCCATATGCCCCGAAAATATGTCCCGTAATAATCGAACCTGTTGTGCCCCCCAAAGCGGAGAATACAACGATCAGGCCAGACATTGAACCATGTTTATGTGCTGGAAGGTTGCTCAGGATGACAGAGTTGATAGCAGGGTAAACAGGTGCCAGGAACAGACCGATTAATGGGAAGGCATAAGCTACCAGGGGGATATCGCTGAGTGTAGTAACAGGTGAACCCGAAATATCTTTTGTAAGTGGAACAGTAATGATCACCAGGACAGCAGCCAGCAGGAGGCAACCTGATAAGACAAATAACCAATCAAACTTTTTTAATAATAAACCGGCCAGGAATCTTCCCAATGCAATAGAAGCGGACAGGATACTTGCCATCTGGATGCTGAGACTCGTTGATAATTGTAATACATCTTTATTGAAAGTGGGCAACCAGCTCATAATACTTTGCTCGATCAATACATAAAAGAAGGCACAGAAAATAAAAACGATCACTAAAGGAAGAATAATGAGTTTCAGCATACCCAGAAAATCATCTCCCAATGTTTTGGATTCTGCGAGTTCAGCTTTTTTTACAGAGGATTCATCAAGTTTGGTGGAGGATAATAATAGAAATGCAAGTAAAGACATACCTGCCAGTATATAATAAACATTGAACCATGCGGTGGATTGGGGGTTGTCATTATCTACAAAAGCCCCAAAAATGAAATAACCTGCCAGTACACCGATCATAAAAAATGATTCGAGAAAGCTCATCAGGCTTAGATGTTCTTTTTTATCTTTCGTGATGATGCCGAGGGTGGCAAACACACTTACTTTGATCAGGGCAAAGCTGATACCAACGGTGGCAAATAATAGCTTTGTCATCAGGAAACTTCCGGCAGAAGGCATAATAAAACACATCATTGTAACCAGCATTAATGCAATCTGCATAGCCCTTTTATAACCGATCCTGACAATATAAGATGCCACGAGGAAAGAAGTAATGGCTATGCTCAGATCTTTGAAGGCTTCTAAAATACTGGCTGACCCTTTTGAGATACCAAAATTATTTTGCACTTGCAGAATAACGGTACCAACACTGTTCAGCAGGATGGCAAAGACAAAATAATTGAGGAAAAGTGATAGTTTGATCTTAAAGGAGGACATGTGGCAATCGTTTGGTAGTAAAATAAGCTACCTCAAAAGAACAACAAGTAAGTACCTGAAACTATAACGTTTGCGGTGTAAAAAACGGAGGTTTTGTGAACTAAAAGCCACTGCATATCTTAGAGAGAGCCGCCTTCCACCAATATAGATTCAAGCCGTACTTCCTGCGGTGCACTATCGCCCCGGAGAGAGGTCAGCATTTGGGCAAAAGCCAGTTTGCCTAATTTAAAACCGTTGGTTTCAACATAAGTGATCTTCGGATCATACATCGTGGGAATAAGACCATTGCTGATACCTATCACAGCAATATCTTCCGGCACTTTCAGTTGCAGTTTATGAATGGCGTACATCACGCCGATTAAGATGAGGTCTCCCATGCAAAAGATCGTATCTGGCCGTTGTTTTCCTTTCAGGGCTTCCAGGGTTACTCTTTTTGACTCAGCAATACCTTCGGGATATTCAATGCCGATCTTTGTTTTGGGTGCATGTTTGGCAAAAGTTTCCTGGAAAGTGGCACAACGTATCCTTGTTATACTCAGGTGTGGGTGACCAAATAAGGCCAATACCCGTTTCTTCTTTTTTTCTATAATGGCTTCTGCGGCTATCCGGGCTGCTTCCGCATCAGCCAGGCAAACTTTATGATAGCCATCTTCTTCCGGCACCCGGTCGAAGAATACTACCGGAACTTTCATGTCATCTAATTTTTTAAATGGGGCCATATCTTCTGTTTCGATCGATACAGACGCAAATAACCCCATCACCATATTTTTCCGGAATAAATGAAGGTTGGATGTTTCTAATTGCACTTTATCTCTTGATTGCATGATCATCACGGAATAGCCATGTACTCTCGCATCTTCCTCCACCGCTGCAATAAAAGAGTCGTAAAAAAAATTATCAATCGTGGGAACCATGATGCCAAGCACATTGCTTTGCCTTGTTCTTAATTGTACAGCATAATTATTGGGTTCATATTCCAGTGCCAGTGCCAGTTCCTTGACCCTTGATTTTGTGTTTTCTGAAATATCGGGATGATCTTTCAGGGCACGGGAAACAGTAGAGATGCTGATACCAAGGACTTCGGATAGTTTTTTCAGTGTACTTTGCTGCATTCATCAGGTTTTAGCAAACGTTCAAAAGGCAGCTAAAGATAATATTTTTCTATCCCAGATGCTCAACTCAGAATTTTTTGGTGCCGGGGTTAAAAGTTTGCCAGCTATGCCAGAATTCCTGGTAAGCGGGCAGCTGTTTCAGTGAAAAAGAAGTATCAATGCCCTTGCCGTCAATTCTGAAGAAATGATTTTTGTATAATAATGTATCCTTATTAAGAAAAAAAGCATTGATGTGATCCGGCCGTTCAAAGGCAAAGAAACTCTTATTATCTCCGGCCAGCACCAGTAGTACAGGTTTTTCACCTATTTGATCTGCAATCAGTCGTTTTGTTTTTAGTTCATTCCAGTCGTATGCTTTTGTTTCATCACCGACTTTAATACCTACCACCCAGGATTTCTCTTTCCAGGAAAGACTATCCGTTCCCGTTAATTTGCTTTTACTGGCACCATTTTCAAATTTCATCGTGCTGTCATAGGATTTTATAAACGACGGATCAGGCTGCATGATAAGAGAAGCAGGATATAGTTGCAGCCAACTGGCCAGGGATGTTTGTGTACTTAGAATTTCTGGTAGCTTTTGCCCTTTCAGTTTCCCGGTGATCGCTTCCCCGGTGGCCTGTCTCCACCAGCTTTTGGTGGTAGCATCCTCCAGCATGGCATTGAAGTGATCCATACCCACCAGGCGGAAATTTTCTTTTTTGCCATTCACGAATGGTTCATATATACGGCCTGTTCTGCAAACAGTGCAATAGGTAACGAGTATTGCTTTACCTCCTACAGTATCCTGCACATGATGGTGATAGCCGAGGAATTGAATGGGATAGGCTTTGGCCTGTCCATTAACAGAAACTCCTAACACGAGGCGATCCGGATCAACTTTGTTGTTTTTGGCGTCAGCCAGTAATAACTGTTGGGGTTGCCTGAACATGGCATCAGCTGCCATTTTAAAATTGGCCAAATATATTATAGCACCAATCAATGCCAGTGGAAATACAAGTACCCACTTTCTTTTCCATGGAGCTTTGAAAAGCCCGGCTACGATCATAAGTCCGAATAAACCACGGAATAACCAGCGCCATTGATACAGGAAATAGGCGGTATCAATACTGTTCATTCGCTGGCTGCCTGGCATGGGCATAATGAAATAAACGTTCAGTACTTCAAAAGCAATTAAACCAATTGTTCCCAGCCAGAATAGTTTTTTCATATTGTTTAGTTTATTTATACAGATCAAAATTCAAATATCCTTCTTCTGCCCTCATTTTAGCCCGTTCCACATATAGTTGCCTGTCGGCAGGTGCCCAGGTTGCCAATCCATCCACGTAGCGGTTAAACATACAGAATGCAGCAGCTATCAAAACAGTATCATGAATTTCCCTGTCTGTGGCACCTGCTGCCTTTGCTTCATCAACCTGTTCCCCGGTTACCGACTTACCGCCCTTTTGTACACTACCGGCAATAGCCAACAAGGTTTTTAATTTTTCAGTGATAGGGGCGGCACGGAAATCGTTTTTGATACGGTCAATAAATTGCATATCGCATTGCATATAATGTTGTGCTAATGCCCCGTGAACGTTTTGACAAAATAAGCAATCATTGAGTGATGAAACATATGCACCAATCAGTTCTCTTTCACCACGGGTCAATGTATTATCATTATCCCGCAACAGAATTTCTGCAAGTTCATTCATGGGTTTGGCTGTCTCCGGCCGGAAAGCCATTAGCCCCCTGATGCCGGGTAATCCTTCTTCGAGTTGTATATATGCCATCTTCTTTTATTTACTGATCAACTGCTGCTTTCTGCTTTGCAAATAAAGTAGCTATGAAACCGATAATGAAAACGAGAGAAAAAATAAAAAGAGAATTACTGTAGCCACCCAATTCAGTGACCAGCACACCTACAAATAATACGGCAACAGCAGTAAATATCCTGCCTGTATTGAAACAAAACCCTGTCGCAGTTGCCCTGACAGATGTGGGGAACAAATTGGGTATATAAACAGACAACACTCCCTGGCTGGCTCCGAAGGATAAGGCAAGTAAAACAATCTCCGGGTAAATAATGAACGAGAACGATGTATTGGTTTTAAACAAGATCAGTGACAACGCGGCACAGGTGGCGAAACAGATGAGCAGTGATCTTCGCAATCCCAAAGCATTGGTCATCCAGCCGGAGAAAAAACCACCTGTGAGACCACCTATTCCCAGCATCATCATACTAATGCCTCTTTCTTTTTGCGCATCGCCGGTTGTAATCAAACTATCTATCCAGGTGGGTAACCATAAAAATATAGCCCACAAACCAATCAGCATCGTACCAAATATGACCGATCCTGTTATTAAATCAGTGCGATGGCTATTTTGAAAAATCGTCTCTTTTTTTTGAAAAGATGCAGCCACTTCCCGGGAGTGTTTCCATTTCGCGGATTCTCTCAAAAGCCAGGAAGAAAGAATCGCAATAGCAACCGGGATGATACCGACCAGGGATGCCTGTCGCCAGGATGCAACAAAATAATCAATAACACCCGCCGAGAAGATGCCAATGGGTACGGCAATGGATAAAATACCGATAAAAACGGAACGGGTTTTTTGAGGCCATTCCTCAACCATTAATGTAGTCGTGGTAACTAATACAGCACCGAAACCAAAACCACTGAAAAAACGGCAAATTATGACGGCCCACCAGTGAGACATATATCCAGTAAGAACAGCAAACAAACCATAGCAGGCAATAGAAAATATTACTCCTGTTTTTCTGCCGGCTTTATCGCTGATGATACCAGTAATAAATCCGCCAACGGCTCCACCCACAATAAAAATGGCATTGATATAAGCACTGATAGTATCGAACTCATCTCCTTTTTTATCACCCAGAAGATCTTTTACCGCCAAGGGTAAGTAAACAGACATCAATGTGGATATGGTACCCGCGAAGACAGTACCCAGAAAACAGATCGCAAATAGCAACCAGTGATACGCTGTTATCGGCTCTTTTGAATCGGTCCTGTTCATTATTTTTTCTTTAAATGATCATACCCTTGTGGCAGGCGGTTATAACCATTATTCTTTATCCGTTCGCCAAGCCCTTTATAGAAAGCAGGATCAGACGGGGTAACAGTGGCCAGGCCATCCACATACCGGTTATACAAACAAAACAGGGCTGCTATCAAAACAGTGTCATGGATCTCTGTATCTGAAGCCCCGGCATCTTTTGCCTTTTGTACAGATTCAGGGGTAACACTTTTACCGCTTTGCTG
>CALRSN020000037.1:0-10707 GCA_943370865.1 Bordetella parapertussis | reverse complement strand
TGAAGGTTCGACTCCTTCTTCATCCGCAATGTTTGGTGATGAATATAATTCGATGATGAGGAAATAGTGACCAGTCAATATTCATCACAAACCAACTGGTGCTTTGGCAGAATGGTATTTATGCACCGGCGTGAAATCCCGGTAATCGTGGTTCAATTCCACGGGGCACCACCAGTAGTAAAATGTAAAACAGGAAACCATGGAACAGGAACAACAATGGAGAAAATTGAGCGGGGAGCGGATCAAAGTCCCGGTGGCTGAAGAAATCAGCAGGGTATTGATGCGGGAAAAGGAAATGGGACATGAACTGAAGGTCTGCATCGGTACCGACAGCCAGGTAAAAGGAAAGATCACCGAGTTTGCGACCGTCATCGTTTTTATCCGGAAAGGGAAAGGTGGTTTCATGTATATACACAATGAAACGACCCACCTGAAAATGACGATCAAGCAACGGATGCTGACCGAAGTGGCTAAGAGTATTGAAGTGGCGTATAGCTTATGCAATATCTTTTCCCGGTTTGGGGTGGCAATGGAAGTACATGCCGATATCAACACCAATCCATCCTTCAAAAGTAATGATGCGTTGAAAGAGGCAATGGGCTATATCGTGGGAATGGGATTTGCATTCAAAGCCAAACCGGAAGCTTTTGCCAGCTCCAGTTGTGCGAATAAAGTGGTGCAGTAAATTAATTGAGTAAACTAAATGTAAGACAATGCTGACTCTTGTACTGAAATAGTAAATGGAATGCCGGAAGGAAAATGATTTACTATTTTAAAAAATTAATGATATGAATAATTTATATGATCAGAAAGTGATCAGCGCAAACGAAGTATATGACGATACGTTCGTGAATGCGAAGATGCTTTACCTGTTCTACTTTAATAAACTGCCCAGTTTGAATTATATCGGGCAGTTAAACGGGGAGAAAGCCTTTGCTGCATTCAGTAAAGAGTTTGCCACGATGATCCTGGGTAAACACCAGTACCAATGGTTTAAAATAAAAGGAAGCAAGTACCAGTTTGACCTCACCGTGGTTGTTTTAAATAATAACTGTGTGGCTGAATTTGATGATTCGTATTGCGAACTGTATCATGATGGGACGGATCTGCTTTTTGTAGAAAAAGTAACTACTCTGGTAAGACAGTTCAAAGCAAAGACAAGAAGAGAGCCGCTGGAGATCAACCTGATCGTGCAGAACAGGAATAACCTGTGTTTAAAGGCGATGGAGATCAAGCGGACAAAACTGGACCTGGATCTTTTTTATGAGGATGATTTTAAAGAAGTGGATGAAGTGATACGGAAAAGACTTGGGCAGAAAAAGGATAAAGGGATCGTATTGTTACACGGGTTGCCCGGAACAGGAAAGACGACTTACCTCCGTTACCTGGTAGGAAAGATCAGGAAACGAGTATTGTTCTTATCTCCCTCGGTGGCGAGCAACCTGATGAATCCTGAGTTCATTGAATTGCTGATCGATAACCCGAATACGGTGTTGATCATTGAAGATGCAGAGAATATCATCATGGACAGGAAGCATAATAACAGTTCATCTGTATCCAACCTGTTGAATATTTCAGACGGACTGCTGGCAGATTTTCTGAATGTGCAAATGATCTGTACGTTTAATAGTTCACTGACAATGGTGGACAGTGCATTGATGCGTAAAGGAAGGTTGATTGCGAAGTATGAATTTGGTAAACTGGGTGTGGAGAAAGCAAAGAAACTATCGGCCCATTTTGGATTTGATACAGTGATTGATAAACCTATGACCATTGCCGAGATCGCCAACCCGCATGAAAAAAACGAGCAGGTAAATGCTGTTGAAGTGATCGGGTTCAGGAGACAGGAGGTAATGATGAATTAGGTTCTTTAACTAATTGCAGGTATAAAAAATATCTGCGAAAGAAGGTATATACTACGATATATGTTTCAAAGAAGCATAGCAGTGCAGACGTAGTTACTATCTGTATGCTGTTCGGAGGTATATCCCACCACGCTGTCTGAAAAACAGCCCCATAGGTGTCACGGGTTCGAATCCCGTTCCCTCATGCAGGGATAGCTCAGTTGGTAGAGCGCTACACGGATAATGTAGAGTTACAGAAGTACACCACTTCTTAAAAAATGGTGGCAATAATTAAAGCCGGGATTGTTTGCCGGCAACACAGGACTGAAGTCAATGAAGTAGGCAGCAATGCATACCGCAGTGATTTGAACAAACGAGTACCCTGGTGGGAAAGTTCTGGACTTGTTGCACCACGGTAAGCACCTGCAGGCAGCGCAGCGATAATGAACGATTGTCACTTTGCCGGTACAATGCTGTTGAAGAATTTCAGCAGCGGGATATTGATGAACGGGCAGGACGAACAGTATCAAAACCCTGCTTCCGTGAATACCGGGTGGTGAACAATGCCGGCTTTATTACAACAAAATGTAAAACTATTCCCGCAGGTCGCTATAGACACTAATAAAAACTTAGTGTGCTTTGTGGCTTGGTGGGAAATAAAACTAAGAAGATGAAAAAAGTAAAAGTAAATGCTTACCAGGTGGCCCTGGTATTCAAAGACGGAGTGTACCAGCGGCTGTTAACTGCGGGTACCTATTGGTTCTGGAAAAATGAAGTGGTGCAGGTGTACGATATCACTAAGCCATTCGTGGCGCCTATAGAACTGAATATCCTGTTGCAGGATAAGGAATTGGCCGATATCCTGCAGGTGCTGGAAGTAAAAGACAACGAGATCGCTTTGCAATACGAGAACGGTTTGCTGAAAGCTGTCTTCACGGCCGGTCGCTATGCATTCTGGAAATCTGCCATAAAACTGGAATTCTTGAAAGCGGATATCAGCCAGGTGGAGATCGAAGCAACGATTGATCAGGCCCTGCTGGCCAAAGCACCTTTGAGTGCCTGGGTGCGGAGCTATGAAGTGCAGAGTTTTGAAAAAGCAGTGTTGTTCGTGAACGGTAAGTTTGTGCAATTGCTGGAACCGGGTACGTATTACTGGTGGAAGAACAGCATCACTGTTCATGTATCTAAAGTGGATGTGCGCCAGCAACAACTGGAAGTGAACGGGCAGGAGATACTGACCAAAGACAAAGCGGCTTTGCGGATCAATGCCTGGGCACAGTACAAAGTGATGGATATCGAAAAAGCCCTGTTGCAAAACAAGGAGTATGATAAACAATTGTACGTGGCTTTCCAGCTGGCCCTGCGGGAATACATTGCCGGTTACGGCTTTGATGAGTTGCTGGAGAAAAAAGAGAGCATGGCTCCCATCATCCTGCAGCAGGTGAAAGCGAAGGCGGAAGTGCTGGGTGTTGAGGTCAGTGATTTTGGGATCCGGGATATTATCCTGCCGGGTGATGTGAAGGAGATCATGAACCAGGTGCTGGTGGCAGAGAAAAAAGCACAGGCCAACAGCATCATGCGCCGGGAAGAAACGGCCAGTACCCGTAGCTTACTGAACACGGCGAAGCTGATGGAAGACAATGCGATGCTGTGGAAACTGAAAGAGATGGAATACGTGGAAAAGATCGCCGATAAGATCAGCAACATCAGTGTAAGTGGCAACGGTGTGTTGATCGAGCAGTTGAAGCAGATCTTTGTGCCGCAGAAATAAAATAAGTTAGGTCGCAATATAAATGTGACCTAACTTTTAATACAATTATTATGTCTAAATTAAAAATAACAGGAAAGGAATTGCGGGCTATCGGCTTCCCGGAAGGACCGGTGATAAGCGTAGCTATGAATGTGATGCAAAAAAATTATAAGCATCATGGAAAGGAGGAAGTGATGGAACTATTACAGAAAGTATTGGCCAGCCCAATCGAATATAAGAATGATGCCGTGCTGGCACTGATCGCTGAACAATTATTACCAAAGCCATCAACTGATGGAGCGGAGGTTTCGTTGAATCAATCAGGAATTCAATTCAATGTTTTCGGGCAGGAGCATATTGAAGAAGGTGCGATGCAGCAGATGTACACGGCTGCTAAGTTACCCATCAGTGTTGCGGGTGCGTTAATGCCGGATGCTCACAGTGGTTATGGTTTACCGATCGGTGGCGTACTGGCAACAGATAATGCTGTTATTCCGTATGGAGTAGGTGTTGACATTGGTTGCAGGATGTGCCTGAGCATTTTTGATATCGATCCCAAAGAGCTGACCCAAAAGGAAAGTTATTTTACCAGGGAGATCAATGAAGCTACTTTGTTTGGAAGCGGAGGACAGTTTGATCAGGCCTCCGATCACGAAGTGATGGAGAATGAATTGTTTCAACAATTGCCATTACTGAAAAATTTACATGGCCGTGCCTGGAAGCAATTGGGTTCCTCCGGTTCAGGAAATCACTTTGTGGAATTTGGTGTGGTGGAGATTGCAGCGAAAGATGAAGTGCTGGGTGTTGAAGCAGGTAAGTATGTCGGATTATTGTCTCACTCCGGTTCAAGAGCCTTGGGTGCCAATATCGCCAATCACTATACAAAAATTGCGATCAGCAAAAGACGTTTGCCACATGATGCAAAGAACCTGGCCTGGTTAACACTGGATGAAGAAGAAGGTATGGAATACTGGCTGGCGATGAACCTGGCAGGTGAATATGCCAGTGCCTGTCACCATATCATTCACGCCAAGATTGCAAAGCAGTTGGGACGAAAGCCATTAACAATGGTAGAGAACCACCACAATTTTGCCTGGAAAGAAAAATGGGAAGGAAAAGAAGTGATCGTTCACCGTAAAGGGGCAACACCTGCCGGTAAAGATGTATTGGGAATTATTCCGGGGTCAATGACGGCGGATGGTTTTATTGTAAAAGGGAAAGGAGAAACAGCAGCAGTCAACTCTGCCTCCCACGGTGCCGGAAGAAAGATGAGCCGTTCCAGGGCTATTGCTTCGGTAACGGATAAGCAATTCAAAGACGAACTGAAAAAGTTTGGCGTGAAATTGCTGGGTGGCGGATTAGATGAATCGCCATTTGCCTACAAAGACATTGACCTGGTAATGCAATCCCAAAAAGCACTGGTGGATATTGTAGGAAAATTTACTCCCAAAATTGTAAAGATGGACGGAGCCAAACACAGGAGCTGGGGAAAGAAGCGGGAAGAAGTAGTGGGCGAATAATAAATGGTCAACAGGGAATGGTATAAAACCCGTTCAGCCTGTTGACCATTTTAATAAACTATAAGTTGATACCAATACCGGCATTTACGAAGAGCTGGATATTGTCAGGTTGTACTTGTAAGGTTTGATAAGCCGTGTATATATTTTTTCGGTAAGCAGCACCGATATCAAATGTGAGCCTTGTTCTGTAGCTGATAAAATAATTCAGATTACCGGCTAAACTGGCCATACCATAAAACTCATCGGTATCTCCTGCATCCTGGTAACCGCCTTCGGTTTCAAGATTCAGGTTAATATTGGTTCTGGTATTCGGATAAAAAGCATGCTGGTAAAAAAGCTTTAGCCCGGCCTGCTTGATATCCTGGTCAAACTTGTTTTCACTGAATAAAACCCCGGAACTAAAATATCTTTCTGTGAAGTTCCAGGAAATATAATTCAGTTTAACAGCAACACCGTAGTTATCCTGGTGTTTAAGGTTCACTGGTTTGTATTTGTTGAAGCCAATGGATACAAGTCCTGATAATATATAAGGAACCATCTCGTATTTATCAAACACCCCGATTTGAGTTCCATTCCTGTTATAACCTGACAGCGAAGGTGTGAGACGGATAAATTTTTCTGTGCCGGCCAGCCGGTTATTATTAAATGCAAAGAACAGGATATCGTTCAGGTTGGAGAAATAGGTGATATCATTTTTACTGATCAATCCTTTTTGTTGCAGGTAGCTGTCAACAGTTTCCAGGATAAACTGCGTTCGTTTCCGGAAATCGAGGATACGGGTATTGTTTCCCCTTGTGATACTCCGGCCTAACTGGTTCAGTTCTTCCGCGGATAATGTGTTGGATAAACGACCCGCTTCCTGTAAGGATTGCTGTAACCACAGTGCATTCTGCATATCCGTGATATTTTCCAGCCTTCCCTTCCCAATGCCAACGGGCAGCGCAACCGCATAACTGCTTTGTTTGTTTTTAAGAGCTGGTTGAGGCATAGATGAAGTTTGCCTGTCTGAATTGATACTGCCAGCTGCATCAATACCATATTCAATAAAACGCTGGCCGGAAAATCGTTTATTCAGCAGGCTGTATTGTATTGCTGCAAAGTAGACCTTGTGTTTATTGGTAGTAGTTGTGTTTTCAGACCTGTTGCTGTTAAAGGAAGAGGAGATGTTGCCATATGTTGTTCGCAAAATGTTATCTGTACTCCTTATGGTGTTCATGCCAACAGAGAAACTGCCGGAAGAGGAACTGTTTTTATTATCCCCGGATCCCAGCTCCGATTTATTATAAGAACTGCCACCATTTACATTCAGGGTAATGGCCCTGTAGTGGTCAATCCGGTACTTAAAATTTTTAAGAACGGAATCCTGCTGGCTGTAAAGTGAAACAGAAGAAATGAAAAGGAATACGAAGAGTATAATTTTTCTCATAGCGTTTGGTTTGTTGCCCGAAAGTAAAACCACGGATTAAAAAGGGGTGTTAAATGAAAAGAGATTTGTGTTAATTAAAAACAAATCTCTTTTATCAAATGAAGTAGCAAAAGATCACACTTTCACATAGATCTTTTTCTTATCCATCCAGTAACAGATAGCCCACATAAAAGTGATGACACAAAGTGCATAAAGCAGCGACCCGTTTTCAGGAGCACCGGGAGTGTGGATCAAAACTTTTTTATACAACCAGTTCCAGGGATTGATATAGGTCATTTCGCCTTTGGCATTCAGGCCATCGGCAATGCGGACCAGGGCCAGCCCTTTGGGTAAAAAAGCGCTGAGGGCAAAAACGAACAGGGCATTTTTGCCAAACACATCAAAGAAACGGGCCAGGCCACCTTTTACATTTTTAAACTCGATCAGGTAGATCATGGTGGCGATCGTGATGATGGCAAGACCGGTGGTATATATAGTATATGAACTGGTCCATATCTTTTTATTGATCGGGAATACCATATCCCAGCAAAAACCGGTGATCAGCATCCCCACACCGGCCACAAACAAACCGCTGACCATTTCATGGTTCTTGCCTTTTTTCTGGATATAATCACCCACCACGTAGCCAAAGATTACCTGCACAATGGCGGAAAGGGTACTCATCAGCCCTTCTGGGTCAAAGGGCATTCCTTCACCTTTATATATATGGGCCACACCGAGAATGCTTTTATCAATGTCGGTACCAAACCAGTTTTTCAAACTATAAGGATCCGAAGGATTGCCAACATAGCAGAGCAGCCAATATAATAATAAGAGAATAAGGCCCACATAAAAGGCCCGTTGTGCTTTGAGGTAATAGGCGATCACGGCAGCAAAGAAGTAACAGATGGCTATCCGTTGCAAAACGCCAAAAATGCGGACACCGCTGGTTGGGTTAGTGGGGTCCACCCATTGGCGAAAGACTAATGAACCTTCCTGCCATCTTACAAAAGGCCACCAGTTCAGGAACAGCCCGATCAAAAAGATCAGGGCGGTTCTTTTAAGCACTTTTCTCCAGAAAACCCCGTCACCAGCGGCTTCCAGCCGGGGCAGGACAAAGGCCATGGCATTTCCCACCGCAAATAAAAAGAAGGGGAAGACCAGGTCGGTGGGTGTCAGCCCATGCCAGGGGGCATGTTCCAGCGGGGCATAAATATGCGACCAGCTGCCGGGGTTGTTCACTAATATCATCAGGCAAACGGTGGCGCCGCGGAAGACATCGAGGGAGTAAAAACGTTGATTCAAGCAGTCGGTGTTTAGAGATTAAATGTAGCAATTTCAATCTTACGAACAGTTAGCATTCATCGAATGGCGTAGTGGGCGATGATTTTACTAAAACACCTGTTTACAAGTTAGCATACGATCTGCTTCTTTTTTCATAATAGTTATCAACTTATGGGAATAAATCCTTCAAAATCTGCACATTTTATTCTCTTGCCACTCCCATTGTTCACCCTATATTTGCAGGCAAATGCGGGACAGCAAGGGCTTTTCCGTGGGTTCATATTCAATGAAAACCGGTCATATACGAAAATTCAAATGTGACTGAGGTGGCGAAGCCGTCTAAAAAATAAGTTCCTTGTCAAAGAAATGGTTAGCGGTCTATACCAGGCCGAGGTGGGAAAAAAAAGTCAATCAGCTTTTGCAAGAAAAGGGAACAGAGAGTTATTGCCCGTTAAATAAGATCAAGCGCAAATGGAGTGACCGGGTAAAAGTGATCGAAGAACCCCTGTTTAAATCCTATGTCTTTGTCAAAATCAGTGATGAAGAAAGAACGCAGGTAAGAATGACCACCGGGGTTGTCAATTTTGTATATTGGAATGGCAAACCTGCCGTGATCAAAGAAAAAGAGATCGCCATCATACGTCGCTTCCTGGATGAATATGAGAACGTGGAAGCCGAGCCGATGGATATTAAAATAAATGAACGGGTCAAAATCACTACCGGCCCGTTAATGGACCAGGAAGGAAAAGTATTGTCGGTACGCCATAAAACAGCCCAGGTAGCTATCGACAGCCTCGGGTATACGCTGGTCGCTTATATTGACAGAAGTAAATTAACTTCGGCCCGTCCCTGAATCTATTAAACCCTTTTGCAGTCAGCACTGCTATTATTTAAAGAATCCTTCATGAAAATCTTTCGTTTCCTTTTTTTGGTTGCCCTGCCGGTTTATCTTGTCTCTTGCGGAACGCAAAAAAAAGTACCGGCTTATTATCTTGATAAGGTGATCAGGGATACGACCATCAACAGTAACCTGAAATTTCCTGAATTAAAGATCCAGAAAAACGACCTTCTTTCTATCAGCGTTTATAGTGCCAGTACCAATTTAACAGCAGATATCCCCTACAATCTTCCGGAAGCTGCTGCCAGCACCGGGTTTTTGGTGGATGCCAATGGTAATATAGAATACCCGCGGCTGGGAACTATACATGCGGAGGGCTTGACCAAACTGGAACTGGCGGATGCGATCAAAAAGAAATTTACCGATCCGGAACCAGATCTGCTGACTAATCCTTCTGTAATCATCCGGTTTTTGAATTATAAAATCACGGTGCTCGGGCAAGTGGGCCGGGAGGGTATGGTAACATTACCCGGTGAACGGGTTACTATCCTGGAAGCTATTGGCCTTGCCGGTGGTATTACTGATTATGGTAAAAAGGACGATGTAAAGATCAGGAGGGAAAGAGATGGGAAAATCGAGATCGGGTCGGTCGATCTTTCATCTGACAGTTTATTTTATTCACCTTACTACAACCTGGTGCAGAATGATGTGATCATTGTGCAACCCACGAAGCAAAAAGCTAAAATGACTGACCAGAGCCTGGCCATGCAGCGAATTGGTTTTGCCCTGAGTATCGTCACCACAGCGGCTATTATTTATAATATCTTCAAATAAGGGATTTCAACTTTATATTTTATCCTAATTAAGTAATGCAAGATCAGAATACTACCACTAATGCCAACAGTGAGTTATGGAACCTCAGTGTAAGGGATCTGTTCTATAAGTATGTAAGATTTCTTCCCTGGGTTATCATTTCAGTAGCATTAGCCTTGCTTGTTGCGTATGTGTACCTCCGCTATGCCACGCCGATCTACAGTGTTGGCGGAACCTTGCTGATCAAAAATGAAGCACAGGGGGGGAGAGGAGATAAATTTGATGAACTGTTTGTGAATTCAAGATCACAGAACATCCAGAGCGAGGTAGAGATACTGAAGTCGAAGCCGCTGATGGCAAGGGTGGTTAAAAAACTCAACCTGCAGTTTAACTATTTTGCAAAAGGGAAGATCAAGGACCAGAATATTTATAAAACAGCACCCTTTGTACTTACGCCTCTTCAGTTAGCAGACTCAAGCCGCTCCTTTACCCTTAAAATTAAGTTTGCGGATAACGGAAGCTTCAGGGTCAATGAGGATCCGTTAGTAATCAGGTCGGGCCAGTCATTTCGTAACCAGTATGGTATTTTCACGTTGAACCTCAAGCCTGTCACATTCGGTAAAGAATATTATGTTACCTATCAGCCGACTATTTCAGCAGCGGCGGGCCTGTCGGGTCCCCTGCAGGTTGTTCCAAAATCTGCCGGAACGGGTATCCTGCTAATTTCTCTCCAGACCACCAACTCACAAATGGGGGCGGATGTGATCAATGTATTAATGGATGAATACAGTAACTACACCAAAGAGATCAAGAATATTACTTCTGACCAGATGCTGGAATTCATTGACGGAAGGATTGATTCATTATCCCTGCAGTTAGACAGTGTGCAGCAATTGCTGCTCAACTATATGGAGAAGAACGATATCGTGGATGTGGAGAGCCAATCGTCCGGCTATTTTGAAAAGATCAGGGAATCTGACAAAATGATTGGTGAACAACAGTTACAACTAATGGCAGTGGATGGAATCAGTTCTTACCTGAACAATAAGCAAAATGAATATACCAAAGTGCCTTCTTCCCTGACACTTAATGACGCCACTTTAACTGAGCTGCTCGGGGGGTATAACAAATTGCAAATAGAGCGGGAAGGGTTGCTGAATGCCCAGGTACCGGCTGGTAATCCTGCCATTATTGAAATTGAAAGCCGTATCCGGTTGTTGCGGGAAAAACTATTAGAGAACCTCGATAATATT
>CALRSN020000036.1:0-10759 GCA_943370865.1 Bordetella parapertussis | reverse complement strand
TGTTTTAAGGACGGCAAAAGTAGGGAATTTTTGCCTTAAAACGTCGTGCAGCAGGTCAATAGTGAACTGTTCGCTTTCATAATGACCGATATCTGCGATCAGTATCCGGCCGTTAGCATCAAAAAACTCATGATATTTCATATCCCCGGTGATGAAAACATCAGCTCCGGCTGCTAAAGCCCTGGAAACGAGAAAACTACCCGCTCCGCCACAAAGAGCCACTTTTTTAACCGGCTTATCTAAAAAAGCCGTGTGCCGGATGATTTCCAGGCCAAAAACCTTTTTAAGCAAGGCCACAAATTGCTTTTCGGCGATGGGTTCGGGCAAATGGCCGATCACACCGGCCCCGATCCCGGGATGGGAATTGGACTGTGCCACCACATCAAAAGCCACTTCTTCATAAGGATGGGCTGACCGCATAGCCGATATAATTCTGCTCTCCAGGTAGCCGGGAAAAACAACTTCGATCCTTATTTCTTTTTCTTCATGCCCTTTTCCAATTTCTCCAACATAGGGATTGCTGCCAACCCCTGCTTTAAAAGTTCCTGTACCCTCCGTATTAAAGCTGCATTCGCTGTAATTACCGATCTGTCCGCCACCAGCTTCAAAAATGGCATTGCGGACCTGCACTGCTTTATCAGCCGGGACAAATGTGAACAGTTTCTTCAGGGTGTTTTCCATTTGGGAAAGAATGGTCACTTTTTCTAAACCCAGCATAGCTGCCATTTTCCCGCTTACCCCGCTGATCACATTATCCAGATTGGTATGAATGGCATAAATAGCGATATCGTTTTTTATTGCGGTGATGATCGTTTTCTCCACGTAATTTTTGCCGTTGAGTTTTTTCAACCCGCTAAAAATGATCGGGTGATGAGCCACCACAAGGTTGCATTTCTTCTCCATCGCTTCACGAACCACTTCTTCTGTTGCATCCAGCGAACAAATGATACCACTGCATTCCCATCCTGCATCCCCTGTAATAAGCCCGGCATTATCATACGACTCCTGCAAAGAAGGATGCGCTATTGATTCAAGCAACGAGATAATTTCTGCGATTTTCATAGCAGCAAGTTAAGTATTTGCGGTATTCCTTCTTTTAACCATTATATGACGATCTCCCTGCCGATTTATTTATCTTTGAAACTATGGCATTGAACCCCCACCAGCAAAGTTTGATCATCCATGAGATCAAAAAATCATTGGGTAAAAAAGACAGTGATCAACTGAGCGATTACCAGATGGCAAAAGGTGCCTGGCGCTTACGAAAAACAATTGGCAGAGAGATCAAAGAAGCCTTGTTGATGCTGTTGGGAATTCTGTCCGCAGGATTTGGGTTAAAGGGTTTCCTGATACCGAACGGCCTTATTGATGGCGGGGTGATGGGAATTTCCCTGCTGATCAATAAAGAAACGGCCATCCCCCTTTCTCTGCTGATCATCTTCATCAATCTTCCTTTTCTTTTACTGGGATGGCAGCAGATCAGTAAAATCTTCAGCATTAAAAGTATTGTTGCGATCAGTTTGCTGGCCCTGGCAGTTGCTTTCTTCCCTTATCCTGATGTGACACACGATAAATTACTGGTTGCTGTATTTGGAGGGTTTTTTATTGGAGCCGGTATCGGTTTATGTATCCGTGGTGGCGGGGTTATTGATGGCACCGAGGTGTTGGCCATTTCATTGAGCCGCAGGCGAAGTTTATCTGTGGGTGATTTTATATTATTATTCAACATTGTCATCTTTTCTGTTGCCGCCTATTTGTTATCAATTGAAATAGCTCTTTATTCCATACTTACCTACCTGGCCGCTTCCAAAACGGTTGATTTCATCCTGGAAGGTATTGAGGAGTTTACGGGTGTTACCATCATTTCCCCGCATAGTACGGAAATAGCTGAATTCATCAAGCAAAAAATGGGCAGGGGTTTAACAATCTATACCGGTAAAAGAGGTTTTGGAAAACGGGGTGAAAGTCTGGTGGCTACGGATATCATTTTTACAGTGGTAACCCGCCTGGAGATCAGCCGCCTCACCCTTGAGGTTGAAAAGATCGACCCCAACGCTTTCGTGGTCATGCAGAGCATTAAAGACACCCGGGGTGGTATGGTAAAAAAGAGACCATTGAATCATTAAATTTTTACCGGGCCAAAATCATTGTTGACCAAGTCAAAAACTTTTGTACCTTTTCAAAGCCTCCACACCCTCTGGATAACTGCTTATCCGAAACATCATTAAAAAACTTAGTCATGCTTAAAAGAACCAAAGGTCGTCTCCTGCTTACATTGCTGGTGGTCACCGGTATGGCAGGAACCCTCAACGATGCTTCCATTGGCAGTAAAGAAAGAAAATTTGCTGTCCAGCACCTGAAAGAAACAAAAGCTAACTTGTTGAAAAGTGTAAAAGGATTGTCGGATGCACAACTGAATTTTAAACCAGCAGCTGACCGCTGGAGCGTAAAAGAGTGCTTCTATCATATCATATTAGCAGAAAACGGCTTATGGTCCATGTTTGAAGCCACGATGAAAACTCCCGCCACCCCGGAAAAACGTTCCGAAATAAAAATAACGGATGAAGAGATTGTAAAAATGATCAGCAACAGAAGCCAAAAAGCTAAAGCTGCTGAACCCATGCTGCCAGGAAAAGCTACCTGGCAAAATATGGCTGAGGCCTTGGCTGCTTTTAAAGCCTCCCGTGGCGAACACCTGAAATATGTTAAGAGCACCACAGAAGACCTGCGTAACCATGTTTTCCAATTACCCTTCGGGTCTATTGATGGTTACCAGTTCCTGCTTTTTATGTCGGCACATGCTGACAGGCACACCCAGCAGATCAATGAAGTGAAAGCAGATCCCAATTTTCCCAAATAGTAACTAATTCAAGGTTGAAAAACCCGGGCCCCGGTTTATAGTAAGAAGCCGGGGCATTTTTTTTAAAAAGCTTTCCCGGCAGGTGCTATTATTTTTTCGATCATCAGCATTTTGCCATCATACGTCATTCCTTCCACCACCACTTTAAAACTTTTGGTTCTGTCTGTATTATAAAAAATCAATGGAATTTTTGTATTCACTCCTGCTATATTGATATCCGGTTTCCAATAGAGCGTCATCCGTTGATCGGGCTTATCATTATTTTTTACAGGGACTTTATAGTCTGGTGAGTAAAATTCTTTGATGACAGTATAGCCGTTAATACTCATGACTTCCCCGGCAGTTGGTACAGACTGTATAAAATCTGAGCCTCTCTTTGTGTAAATAGCCAGCACCCCACCTGCACCGTTGCCGCTTACTCCTGCAAAAGAACTGAATACTTTGACCATTGCTACCTGGTTAGCGGGGATCGTAGCAATTACGCTGGTTGATGTTTCAATCTCATCAAGAAAAACCACCATCGGTATATTTCCTAATGAGCTCATTGTGGGGTTTTGCCTGTAAAATAGTTTGTATTGAGCCACTCCATCAGCACTCGGATTCACACTTGGCTTAAGAGGATCTGGCTTCTCTTCATCAGTAAAATTAGGTTCAATAATCGTGAGCCCTGGAACTCTTGAACGTAAATAATCAAAAATATTGGGGTAGGAAGTTAGATCCTCCTCCAGGAAATTCAATTTTCTCACTGCATCACCAGCAAATAGGCCATACACATATTTTTCTTCAAACTCTTCCAACTTGGTTTTAATAATACCTTTAACGGTCACACCTTCAAGGATAACTCCTTTCTCATTTGTAATCAGGGAGTAATCATTGGCCATTTTCTTTTTGACCTCTTGCATCCCCTTGTCATTTGTTGCATAATAATTCGTCCAATCCCTTGCAGGAACAAATAAGCCATTTCTCAATGAATCCGTATCAGGTTTTATATCTACAAACCTGCTTTTCTTACCCCGGATATCACTGAATAACACACTGGCCTTTCCAAAAAAGATGAGCGAATCAATGCTGTATCTTCCATTTGCATCTGTTTTTACCAGCTGGGCATTTTTGCTGGAATCAGCTGCCACGATATACAGTAACAGGTCTTTGTCCGCAAAAGGTTTTTTGGTGCCTTCCAGGTTCACTTGTCCTGATAAGGTAATGTATCCTGCGTCCTTGTATTGGTTAACAGGTAAAGGATCTTTCATCAGTTGTTCCCACTTGAACCTTCGCCAGCCATTGGTCATCATCAACAGGTCTATTGCATACTTAACAGAATCATTACTCGAAGAAAAATAATAGGCGGAATTGTGAACATAGTCTTTGAGATCAGAAGTGAGTAATAGAGATGAATAAATATTCTGTTCTCGTTGTAAATGACTTTCAAAAGCCGCATCAGTGACGGCTACTGAAAAATTACCTTTCACCGTATCCGCAAATGACAGCGTAAAATGATTTTTACCCCGGCTGTTTATATTAATCGTGTCAGTTATGAGTTGAGCAGATTGAACATACTCTTTGTTATCAATAAAACTCAGCCGCTCTGCCAATGGCAGCCCATCCTTATTAAAAACGGTGATATGTAAAATCCCTGAAGAAAGATTATTGGTTTTGATCAGCCCGCTGAGTGCAGCCACACCTTCTTTCAATGGTTGTTTAAAGACTACGTTGTGCTGCATCTGTCCCAGGATATAAGCAGAATTAAAGACAGGATCATTTTTAGGCTGGAATATCTCGAAATGAATACCATCATCTCCTGTCAGCAGCCGAAAGACAACTCCCTTATCTATCACTTTGGGTAGCTCGTATTTTTGCCCGGATGCATCATTTTCCAATTGCACATAATAGCCGGAATTTTCAGCTTTGCTGATATCGATCATTCCCATACCATCGTGATAAGAACTAAATTCAGCTATTGTTTCTCCTTTTTCATTCTTCAAAATACCTTTTACCGGGATAGGCATTCCTTCTTCAGTAGTAGCTTTAAAAGCGATAGTATTGGGTTGCCCTGCCACAAAGTTGCCGCCCTCGGGAAAAAATTCCATTCTGGTTTTTGGAGCAGCAGAAACTGCCGGTTTTAGTTGTTGCCCCTTTCCTGTAACAGTAATCCATCTTTTAAAGACAAAATCCGGATCATGATTCAGCATCGTGGCTGTGTAGGCACGGATCATGTATTTTCCCGCAGGCAATGTATCCGGCAAATCCAGTTGGCCCCTTGAAACTGCGAGTACTACCGGAAACGTGTTGCGCAAAATAATGACTGAATTTTCATTCAGCAACTCTACAAAAAGATTGCTGCTTTTGTCATACGGCAGGAACTCTGCATACTGGTAGGCTTTAAACCAGATCGTTTGGCCTGCGAGGTATTCCTCCCGGTCGCAATGCAGGTACAATTTTTCTACCGGATTTTGGCTGGCCCATTGTTTTAATTTGTCGTCAGGAGATTGTGCAAAAAGCAGAACCGGCAGGCTTAGAATGACAGTTAGCAGTATTTTCCTTTTCATTGATTCAAGGTTCAGATATGAAATTAATTCCTGCAGGTGGAAAGGCAAAAAAAGACCTGCTTAAATAAGGTTAATTCCCGTTCCAAAAAGCGGTAAAATGCTATTGGAAAAGCTGGCCAAGTTGATTATTTTGTGTCTTCTAAACTATTCTATGAAGCCATTCTTTACCTCACTTTTTTTGATCCTGCTGCTTTCCGGCTGCAAAAAGGCTGTTGAAAATATCCAGCAGGACCTGGTGATCAAGGCCATGACTGATGGTCAATGGAAGGTCACCAATTTTACCCAGAACAGTAATAATATCACTTCCAGTTTCGCTACGTATAAATTTCAATACTACAGCAATAAAACGGTCGATGCCATCAATAATGGTACAGTTGAAAAAACCGGCACCTGGGATGGCAATGCCTCTACCATGACCACTTCAGCCAATTTTATCAATGCCTCCAGTCCTCTTGACCTGATCAATGGCAACTGGCGCATCGACCGCAACAGCTGGACCTATGTGGAGGCCACACAGACCGTTGGCGCAGAAACTAAAACCATGCGTCTTGATAAATTGTAGCCCCTTATCAGTTAATTTTGTTGAAATATTCCGCACCCTCACTTTTTAAACGTTCAGGCAACGTTGCTGTCGAAACAATTGTTTTAATATAAAGAGAAAGTCAGCAATTAAACCTGTAACAACCCATACGGGAACAATTTTTGCACCGTATTCATTGTTTGTAAGGAAAACTATTTAAACTGCCCGATTTTGAGACTTGTGTTGCGGAAGCACTTTACTAGACTGATTGCTTTACTGGTATTTGTTTTATCAGGCTTGTTTGTTCATGCACAAAACCCTGTTGCCAATTTCACCGGCACACCTTTATCGGGTTGTTCCCCGCTTATTGTTGTTTTCCAGGATCTGTCCACCGGAAATCCCACCTCCTGGAGCTGGGATTTCGGAAATGGAAACACATCCACCCTGCAAAACCCAACGGCAAGTTATTTTACTCCCGGCACCTATACTGTTCAGTTAACTGTTACCAATGCCAATGGCTCCAACACACTGACCCGTACACAATATGTAACGGTTTACGAGCCCCCTGCTGTTAATTTCTCAGCTAATAATACAAGTGGCTGTTTCCCTTTGCGGGTTCAGTTCACCGATCTTTCCACTCCCGGTGTTGGTAATACAAACGTAAGCTGGAACTGGGATTTTGGAAATGGAGTAACTTCTACTTTACAAAATCCATTCATTACTTATACAACCGCAGGGTTATTCACCGTTACGCTCCGGGTTACGAACGATAAAGGTTGTACCCGTACGATCAGCCGGCCGGCATATATAGTAGTAACACCCGGGGTTGTTGCCGGCTTTACGAATACACAAGCAACCGTCTGTAGTGCTCCCGCTAATATCAGCTTCACTAATACTTCAACAGGCCCAGGTGTGCTGAGTTATCAATGGGATTTTGGAGACGCAGGTACATCAACAGCTCAAAATCCTTCCCATACGTATACAGCTAACGGATCTTATATTGTGACCCTCGTAACATCGAGCAGTGCTGGTTGCGTGGACACATTTCGTACTGCCGTTCCAATCGTCATTGGTGGATTTACCACTTCCTTTACCTCTCCTGCCAGTGTTTGCACAAACGAACTGGCCACGTTTACCAACACATCAATACCCGCCCCGGTGAATGCGAACTGGTCATTTGGAGATGGCGGAACAGCAACAGGCATCAATACAGCACACAGTTATAGTCTTCCCGGCACTTACACGGTCTGGCTTTATAATACTTATTCAACCTGTGTGGATTCCATTTCGCAAACAATCACAGTAAACGGGAGGCCAACTGCCAATTTTAATGCCCCCATTACTTCCAGGTGCCAGCCAGACCTGACCGTTAATTTCCAGGATCTTTCTACCGGCGCTGTTAGCTGGCAATGGGATTTTGGAGATGGCTCGCCTGCTTCAGCAGTACAAAACCCAATACATACTTATACAGGCTATGGTATCTATGATGTCACTCTTATCGTTACTAACGCAGCAGGTTGCACAGATACAATCGTAAGGCCTGCTTACATCAGGGTACAAAGAGCCACTATTGCTGTCAATGGTTTACCCGTCCGGGGTTGTGTTCCCTATACGATCTCTCCTATACCTGTAATCAATTCAGTTGATGCCATTACTTCTTATGAATGGGATTTTGGTGATGGGATTGGCACATCCACATTGCCTAACCCTAATTATACTTACATTATACAAGGGACCTATACCGTACGGCTCATCATTACCACTAGTACCGGTTGCAGGGACACATTACTACTACCCGGGGCTGTACGGGTGGGTACAAAACCAACTGCTGATTTTTCGGCTTCGCCAATTCCTGTCTGTGCACACCAACCGGTTAATTTCCTGGATGCCACTACTCCCGCAGCTGATGAATGGCAATGGAATTTTGGGGATGGAGGTACGTCGCTTATACAAAATCCAACCCATAATTATAATGACACCGGCTATTTTTCTGTCACGCTGATAGCAACCAATAACGGATGTGCTGATACCATTGTGAGGTCAAATTATATCTATGTATTCCCTCCTATTGCTGCATTCAATGCCACTCCCGATTGCATTAACAGGTTACGCTTTAGTTTCACGGATCTTTCAATAATAAATCCAGGATTAACGCCACTGAGCTGGGAGTGGGATTTTGGTGATGGCAGTCCATTAGTGACAACGCAAAATCCTGTTCATACATTTCCCGGGTTAGGTTCTTACCAGGTGCAATTAGTCGTAAGAAATGGTAGTTGTGCCGATACTACTGTCCGAACAATCAGGGTCGTAAATGAGGCCCCTAATTTTACAGCAAATATTACTAATGTTTGCAAAGCGGCTACGGTAACTTTCTCGGCTACTAATGTTACTGCTTCAAATATTACTAATTATTTCTGGGACTTCGGAAACGGGGTTCAACAAAATACAACTTCCGGTACGATTGCACATTATTACTCGGTCTCGGGTAGTTACACTATAAGGCTCATCATTACAGATGTAAATGGGTGCCGGGATACCATTATCAGGAATAATTATATCCGTATCAACGGCCCTCTTACTAATTTCTCTGCTACAAACGTCGCAGGTTGTACCGGTCTGACAACCACATTCAATGATCTTTCCACCACCGATGGTTTAAATAATATAGTAAACTGGGAATGGAATTTTGGCGATGGGGTTACTCAAAATTTTGGCGCCCCCCCCTTCCAGCACACATATACTGTTCCCGGTACTTATCCTGTTAAACTAAAGATCACCGATGCTGCCGGTTGTATAGACAGCATAACACTTAATAATCTTGTCACTGTAACCGACCCTATTCCTGATTTTGTTTCTGCAGATACCCTCACCTGCCCTAGTGCCACCGTCAGTTTTACCAATACTTCTGTTGCAACAACTTTCAGCAGCCAGTGGAGTTTTGGGGATGGGAATACCTCTCTGCTGACATCTCCAACAAATATTTATACAGCAACAGGCTTATACAATGTTAAACTCAGGATACAGGATATATATGGTTGTGCTGATTCGGTTACTAAGAATATTTATATCAGGGTTGATACTCCTTTTGCAAATTTCACTGCCAGTGATACTGCCGGAGGTTGCACCCCGCTTGAAATTCAATTCACCAATACATCATCCTTCTATTCTTCTATACTATGGGACTTTGGGACCGGGCAGGGAACATCAGCCCTGAATAATCCTGTCCACTATTATTCTATTCCAGGTACTTACCTCGTAAAATTAGTAGTAACAAGCCCCGGGGGGTGTCTTGATTCCACCGTCAGGACCATTACTGTTTTTGATACAACAGGTGCCCGTTTAGATTATACACCTGTCACCGGTTGTAAACCTCTTTCTATTGGCTTAAATGTAATTAGTACCGTTACGGGGGGCTCCTATTTCTGGGATTTTGGGGATGGCAATATCTTAAATACTACTTCTCCAAACGTTAACCATCTTTACACTTCTTATGGCACTTTTGTACCTAAAGTAATTCTGCGGGACCCCGCCGGTTGTTTAATTCCACTGGAAGGAATAGACACTTTGCATGTAAGCGGTGCTGATCCGAATTTCGGTTTGAATCAAACTCTTTTTTGTGACAGTGGGTTTGTGAACTTCAGCGACTCCACCACTTTTAATGACCCGGTCATCAGCTACAATTGGTCATTTGGTGACGGCGGCACTTCCATTTTACAAAATCCAACTCACCAATATACATCCCCGGGATTATATACTGTATCACTTGATGTTCAAACTCAAAGTGGTTGTCGTGACACCGCCATCAAACAGCAGATCGTAAAAGTGGTGGAAAGCCCGTTAATTTCGATTAATGGCGATAATGAGATATGTATCAATGAATCCATTTTGCATACAGGTATTTTTCTGCGACCGGATACGTCTGCCGTCTCATGGCAATGGTCTTTCCCGAACGGAAATACTTCTGCGTTACAAAATCCGTTGTTACAATCTTATAACACCGCAGGGAGTTTTATAGTAACAAGCATTGCCACTAACAGCAGTGGTTGCGCTGATACCACTACACAAAATATAATTGTTCATCCATTGCCCACCGTTACGCTACCCGGGCAAATGACAGTACAGGCTGGTTTCCCGGTTACCATTCCGGCAACATATTCGCCTAATACAATCAACTGGCAATGGTCGCCTGCTACATGGCTAAGTTGTACTAACTGCCCAACCCCGGATGCCGGGCCAAAATTCAATACCAACTATACCGTGTTATTCACCGATGTAAACGGGTGCCGGAATACAGGTACAGTTGAAGTAATTGTTATTTGTAAAGATGCCAACCTGTTTATTCCGAACACATTTTCACCTAACGGCGATGGTAGTAATGATATATTCTACCCGAGAGGAAGAGGTTTATTCAGTGTAAAAGTGTTGCGCATTTTCAACCGCTGGGGTGAAGTGGTTTTTGAAAGACAGAATTTTCAACCTAATGATCCGCTGGCTGGCTGGAACGGAACCTATAAAGGAAAGAAACCACAGGCCGATGTATATGTTTACCAGGCCGAAGTATTCTGTGACAATGGCGATACTATCAAACTGAATGGAAATATTTCTTTGATACTCTGATGCAGCAAATGAAACGAACGATATTATCTCTTTTATCAATCATCCTGTTATTGAACACAGCAGTGGTTGCGCAGGATATTCATTTCTCTCAATTCTTTGAAGCACCCTTGTTGCGTAACCCATCATTGGCCGGAATCTTTTCCGGTGATGTGAGGGTACAGGCCGTTTACCGGGATCAATGGAACAGTGTGACCAATGCTTACCGCACAGTTTCAT
>CALRSN020000035.1:0-10910 GCA_943370865.1 Bordetella parapertussis | reverse complement strand
AGGCTATAGGTGGTTCAAGCATGATCTTTTTTATGCAGTATCTATGCGAACAGTATGCTGTCAATTCAAAGATCAAAGACCTGGTAGATAACAGGGAAATATATATTATACCCTGTATGAACCCGGATGGATGGGAGTATAACAGAAGTACTAATCCTAATGGTGGTGGTATGTGGAGAAAGAACCGGAAAATTATTGCTACCGGGCCAACACAATATGGGGTGGATCTGAACCGCAACTGGGGCATTGACTGGGCCAATTGCCCGGTAAGTGACCTGAGCTGCGGGAACCCCAGTCCAACTACGGCCAATGATACATACTGGGGGGCTTCTGCTTTTTCGGAACCTGAAACACAGGCTGTGAGAACTTTTGTAAAGACCCGGAATTTTGTAGCAATGATTGATCAGCATGCTTATGGTCCTTATTACTCATTGCCATTTGGCAGAGCTTCTTTACATACAGGAGCAGACTCACTTACACTGATGGATCAGCAGTTTTATACGCATATACCTGCTTTGATGGGAAAGTATAATGGTATGCGGGCAGGCAATAGTGATCAATCCGTAGGATACGAAGTGGCGGGAGGCGTAAAAGACTGGATGCTGAAAGGTGAAATCGGTGTGGGTACAAAAGGCAAAGTATATGGCATGACAGGCGAAGGAGGTTATGGCGCAGCTGCAGTTACTTTCTGGCCACCGGCCGCTCAAATTATTAACCTGTGCAAAGGGATGACCTATCAAAATCTTCAATTGTTATTTTCAGCAGGCAGTTATGTGGATATACAGGATACAAAAGATATTGCTCTTTCGGCTACCTCCGGGACATTGGATTTTAAGATCAAAAGAATTGGTCTGGCAAATCAACCGGTAACTGTTACAGCAATACCCCTGATCAATATTTCTGCTGTAGGGGCATCCGTAGTCATTAACAGCTTGCCAGCTTATTACGACACGTATGACGGAAATATCAGCTATACATTACCGGGCTCAATCACCAGCGGACAAAGAGTGAAATTTGCCTGGAAAGTGGAAACAGGAGGGTATACCTATTATGATACCATTACAAAATTTTATAACCCTGTACAGTTATTTGCAGATAATATGGAAACCGGTATCGTGTCAACCAACTGGGTGGTTTCTGCAGGCTGGAATTATGTGGCGGATAGTGGCTATGCGGCAAGCAGGGCTTTAACAGAATCTCCCGGTGCCAAATACCCTGCAAGTGTTACTACGGCAAGAACAGCGAGATATAACGGGACTTTAAATCTTAGTGATGCATCAGCGGCATTCCTGACTTTTCAAACAAAGCACCGGGCGGAAAATTTCAGGGATAAACTGCAAATACAGGTTTCACCGGATGGCACTACCTGGACAGCGATAGCCGGTAAAACAACCATACAGGAACCCGGAACACTTGAAAGCAGTACCATTAACGGACAACCTGCTTTGACGGGTATAAAAGATGATTGGGTGAACGAGGTATTTGATCTTTCTGCTTACCTGACACAACCGGCTCTCCGGTTCAGGTTTGCATTTACTTCGGATGCTTCCGGCAGTTTTTATGCAGCGCAGGACGAAGGTTTTTATATTGATAACTTAAAAGTGATAAAAAGCACAACCCCGTTGGTTACACTTGGAGTTGATTTCCTGACTTTTTCTGGACACCTGCTTCCGGGCAATGATATTCAGCTAAACTGGCAGGCCAATGCCGATAACCAGCACAGCCATTTTGAAGTGGAGAAATCACTTGACTCAAGGAATTTCTCTTTTATTGGAAGAGTGGAGACTAGCCAGCCGTTTACATTTACTGACGAAAAACCATCCATTGGGAATAATTATTACCGGCTGAAAGGAGTGGCTGTTAATGGTGAAGCCACGTACAGCAGGATCATTAATGTTATTTATAAGCCGGACCAGTTTGAATTATCACTATTCCCAAACCCGGTAAAAGAAGAGCTGAGCATCAGGATCAGAACAACAGAAGCTGAAAGACTGACAATTGAATTGTCTGATCTCTCGGGCAGGAAAATACTTTCACAACAGGTAGTTGCTGATAATTCCACCAGGACCAGCAGTATCAGTGTTGCGCATCTTACCTCACAGGTTTATATGCTGCGGGTGATAAATAACCGCAATGAAATAGTTGCTACACAAAAATTTGTTAAACAGTAACAAATCATCTGAACGGGTAGCTGATATTAATAAGCAGGCCAGATCCTGCAATCCTCCCTCTGAATAAGGGAGGATTTTTTGTTATTAACAGGAACTGTGATCATTCAGCTATTTTTGCAAAGTATGTACACTCTCAAAAAATCATTGGGCCAGCATTTTCTCAAGGATGAGAATATTTGCCGAAAGATCATCGCATCGTTGCAGGAGTATCCTTTTTCACAGTTAATAGAAGTGGGCCCTGGCGGTGGTGCATTGACGAAATATCTTTTACAAATCGAAAACATTGATTTTAAAGCGGTGGAGCTGGATGAGGAGAAAGTGGAATACCTGGAGAAAACATATCCATCCATTAAAGGAAAGATCATTCACCAGAGTTTCCTGGATATTGAAAAACCTTTTAGTGGCCGGTTTACGGTCGTGGGAAATTTCCCCTATAATATCTCCACCCAAATACTTTTTAAACTGCTGGACTGGAGAGAAGAGGTGGAGTGCATGGTGGGAATGTTTCAAAAAGAAGTGGCACAACGGGTGGCAGCGAAAGAAGGAAATAAGACCTATGGTGTATTAAGTGTGCTGATACAGGCTTTTTTTGAAGTGGAATATTTATTTGATGTCAACGAGCAATGTTTTCAACCGCCCCCCAAAGTGAAAAGCGGGGTGATAAGGATGCTGCCTAAAAAGGAGATTCCTGCTATGAAAAGTGAAAAGGAATTTTTCCTGTTGGTCAAGACCGCCTTTAACCAGCGCAGGAAAACGCTGCGCAATGCAGTAAGAGGCTTATTTGATGCAACTGTTTTGGAAGATGAGTTGTTTAATAAGAGAGCGGAGCAGCTGACGGTGCTGCAATTTGCTGAACTAACATTTAGAATGCGATGAGGAAAGTAATTATAACAGGCGGGGCGCATCCGTATTTAATGGAGTACTTGAGGAACTCAGGATTTGAAGTGCTGTATAATCCTGTTATTACTTATGAAGAACTGTCTTCGTCCATTGGTGATACGGAAGGATTGGTATTGACAACAAGAATTAAAGTAGATAAAGAATTACTGGATAAAGCCGTTCAGTTAAAATGGATCGGCAGGCTCGGCAGTGGTCTTGAACTGATCGACATACCCTATGCGGAATCAAAAGAAATTTTTTGTGTCAGCAGCCCGGAAGGGAACAGGAATGCGGTCGCAGAACATACCCTTGGACTTTTACTCAACCTGATGAACAATATCTCTTCTGCCCACCAGGAAGTGAAAAAGGGTTTATGGTTACGGAACGAGAACCGCGGTACAGAACTAACAGGCAAAACAGTCGGCATTATTGGGTATGGAAATACTGGCAGCAGCTTTGCAAGATTGCTGGCCCCTTTTAACGTGACAATAATGGCCTATGATAAGTACAATTTCGCCTTTAGTACGGGTTATATCAAAGAGGCGAACCTGGAACAGCTATGCCGCTATGCTGATGTGATCAGTTTTCATGTACCGCTCACGGAGGAAACAAAGTATATGGCGAATGATAGTTTTTTTAATGCACTGGAACGTAAGCCGTATATACTGAATACATCGAGAGGTAAAGTGATCAGTTTGGCTGCACTGACAGAGGCATTAAAAAATCATAAGATTACAGCGGCGGGATTAGATGTATTGGAAAATGAACAGCTGGAAACATATACTGCTGCGGAAAAAGATCAGCTGGAGGAACTGCTGTCTTTCCCGAATGTTATCATAACACCTCATATCGCAGGCTATAGCCACCAGGCCTACCTGAAAATGGCTGAAGTACTTTTGCAAAAACTACAGGCCGGAGGAAAGCTCTGATCTTTTTCAAGGTTAAACTTGTTCTAAAATATATTTCACCTGTTTTGTTGGGCAGGCAGAGATATTACATTTGGTTTCATACCAACAACCTTTTTTATGAGAATAAAACTTTACCTGCCTGTTCTTATTCTTTCTATTTTATTTTTTTCTTCCTGTAAAAAATGGCCACCTGAAAACCGGATCATTGGTTCGTGGAAACTGGTGGAGGTGGAGAAGCGGCGATTATTTGATAAAGAAACCATCCGGGTTGGTTACGAACCAGGCACCTTCGTTTTTAATGAAAATGGTACTGCCTCTTATGCAGATACATCCCTACAAATGACAGGCAACTGGGAAATGCGGAGAGAAAATAATGGCTACTATGATGCGGATGGAAACTGGCAGACAAACGGGAAAACAGTTTTTTGGGTACGACTATATAATTTCAGTTCCAACAGGGTGATAGACTGGTATTTTGACCGGATCGATTTCAGGTCATCAGGGAGTAAACTATTCGCTTTTATTGACGGGGCCAGCTATACCTATCGCTATGATTTCCGGAAGCAATGACTTATAGCGAGTTAATCAGAAATGCTCAATCATTGTTTGTTCCGGAATAAATTTTCTATATTTGTACTAATTAGTGCAACGCTTCACAGTCATTCTGTCGGGGCGTTGTTATTTTTTTCTGTTTAATGAAAAAAGGAGGAGATTATGAGTGGTTTACAGTACGTAACAAAAGACACCCTGGAACATATGAAAGCAGAACTCCAGCGGATGAAATCAGTGGATCGTCCTGCTGCCAGCCGTGCTATTGCTGAAGCAAGAGAAAAAGGAGATCTGAAAGAGAATGCCGAATATGATGCAGCCAAAGAAGCGCAGGGTATCCTGGAAGCAAAGATCGCTGCCATGGAAGGAGTAATGGCAAATATCAGGGTACTGGACGAGTCAAGTATTGATACCAGTAAGGTATCTATCCTGACAAAAGTTACACTGACCAACCTGAATACAAAAAAGCAGGTTACCTACCAGATCGTTGGCGAACAGGAAGCTGACCTGAAAGCAGGTAAAATTTCTGTTACCTCACCTATTGGTAAGGGAATATTAGGCAAACAGCCCGGCGAAACAGCCGAAGTACAGGCACCGGCAGGGATGCTGAAATTTAAAATTGAAAGTATCACAGCTTAAAAGCAGTGGAATAAATTTTCAAAGCCGTTGCGCAAGCAGCGGCTTTTTGTTTTCTAAAACGATATAGCTTTGCCTGTGTTCAAAAAGCTGAGATATTATTTACTTTCCTACTGGTCTAAAAAAACAGGTGCTATGACAGTATTCTCAAAGATCATTGCCGGTGATATTCCTTCGTATAAAATTGCAGAGAATGATAGATTCTTTGCCTTCCTGGATATATTTCCATTACGGGAAGGACATGTGCTGGTGGTGCCGAAAACAGAAGTAGATAATCTTTTTGATCTGCCAGCGGCCTACTTGCAGGAGATGTTAGTATTTGCACAGCCTATTGCCAAAGCCATTGAAAGGGCATTTGATTGTAATCGTTGCGGTATCAGTGTAATTGGTTTGGAAGTCCCGCATGCACATATTCATCTTATTCCCATCAATTCAGCGAATGATCTCAATTTTACTCAAGCGAAACCGCAGGCATCAGCGGAGAGTTTGAAAAAAGTACAGGAGAAAATTGTAGCCCAGCTCTGATTATTTCTTAAGTAACCGTTGAGGATTCTTTTTTATAAACTCATCCCAGCCCTTCAATCCTTTTCCTGCTTTTCCTAACACAGAATTCATTTGCAGGTGATGACACAAGGCTACCGCCAGTGCATCCGTGGCATCATAGGAAACAGGTTCTTCTTTTAAGGACAGTATTTGCTTCAGCATTTTCCATACCTGCACTTTATCTGCATTACCATTGCCGGTAACAGATTGTTTTACTTTTTTGGGAGAATATTCTGTTACCGGGATACCGGCACTCATGGCAGCGGCAATGGCCACACCCTGTGCCCGGCCCAGTTTTAGCATACTTTGTACATTCTTGCCAAAGAAAGGAGCTTCAATCGCAAATTCATGCGGCTTGAACTTTTTGATCAGTTCTTCCACTTTCTGGTGGATCAGCTGCAACCGTTCATGATTATCCTTCTTATTCGATAATTTCAGCACCTGCATCTCTTTCATCTTTACCTGGCTGCCATTTATTTCAATAATGCCATACCCCATCAGTAAGGTGCCGGGATCTATGCCGAGGATTATTTTAGCAGGCTTTTGCAAACGGGATACTATTTTTACAAGATTAATGAAGCTGAACCGAAATATCAAACTCTTTGTCAACTACTTCCTCGGGCCTGTGCTGTTCATCTGGTTGTCCTGGTCTATTTACAGGCAGATACAGCAACAACCTAATTTAGAGAAAGCCTGGCAAAGCATTGTAGCTTCTTTTAATAGTCCGCTGGCATGGAATCTTGTGGCTGCTGTTCTGTTAATGATCGTCAACTGGTCCATTGAGGCTCTTAAATGGAAGATATCTGTTCAACCCATTCAACAAGTCAGTTTTATTAAGGCCTTCAAAGCGGTGTTATCAGGTGTATCATTTTCAGTTAGTACACCCAACCGGGTAGGGGAATACCTCGGTCGGGTGTTATATATGGAGGAGGGCAACAGGTTGAAGACAATTTCTATTACTATCGTTGGCAGCATCAGCCAGCTGATCGTAACATTACTGATGGGTTGTTTGGGACTGATCATACTCCGTCAGCGAATTGAAGCCACCGGGCTTATCAGTTCTATCTGGATGCTGGTCATTATTTATGGTGTCGTGGCTGTATTGTCAGTTTTAACACTATTTTATTTCAGGTTAGCATGGCTGATCAGGTGGGTGGATCGTTTACCAGGAAGCAGCCGCTTTGCTTACCTTGTAAAGGCGCTGAAGGATTTCAATGCAACTTTACTATGGCGGTTGTTGTCCTTATCTGCGTTACGGTTTGCAGTATTTATCACACAGTATTACCTGCTGTTTCGTTTATTTGATGTGGAGATTGGATGGTGGCCGGCTTTTTGGACGGTGAGTGTTTCTTTCCTGGTGATGGCGGTGATACCGACCTTTGCCATCGCTGAACTGGGGCTGAGGGGAGAAGTGGGAATTAAGCTGATTGGTTTGTTTAGTATGAACAGCCTGGGCATCTGGATGACGTCGATGACGGTATGGCTGGTGAACCTGATCATACCGGCTATCGTGGGAAGTTTACTGATATTAAGTATTAAAAAAATTTTTACGAATAAACATGAAAGGACTTAAATTTTTTGCGCCATTACTACTGGGATTGCTGAGTTTTTCAACAGAAGCCGAGGCGCCCTATAATGAATTTTGCGGTATTGAGAACAGGTCATTTAATGTGGGGGAGAAAGTCACCTTTACGGTGTACTATGCCGTAGCCGGTATTTATGTGAATGCCGGTAATGCTACTTTCTCCAGTGAACTGGAAACTTTTAATAACCGCCCTGTGTATCATGTAACCGGTGAAGGGAAGACCAATTCTTCCTACGACTGGATCTATAAAGTGCGGGATAAATACGAAACCTATATTGATACTGCCACGATGCAACCCCTGAAATTTGTCAGGAATGTGAATGAAGGTGGCTATAAAAAATACCAGAACATCACCTTTAATAAAACGGCTAACACAGCCGTTGCTACCGATGGCGTATTTAAAGTACCAGCCTGTGTGCAGGATGTGATGAGTTCGATGTATTATGCCCGTAACGTTGATTTTTCCAAATTACAACCGGATGACAGGATCCCTTTTTCCATGTTCCTCGACAACGAGGTCTTTAATATGTATATCCGCTACATGGGCAAGGAAACCATCAAAACAAAATACGGAAAGTTCAATGCGATCAAGATAAAGCCGCTGTTACTGAAAGGGCAGATCTTTGAAGGCGGTGAAAAGATGACGGTATGGGTGACGGATGATGCCAATCATATACCGGTTCGGATTGAAAGCCCATTGGTGGTGGGAAAAGTAAAGATCGATATGATGAGCCATGAGAACCTGCGCCACCCGCTGACATCACTGATCAGGAGAAAATAATTTTTTGAATGGCCAAGCCATCCAGTTAAATTTCTCCCAGCTTAAAAAAATCCTTCGGTCTAATCCCTCTTTCCGTTTGTTGCATGGTGCAACATTCATAGACCGGGTCATGTTCAAAGAACAGGATATAATCATTCTCCAATGCTTCTTTCAGGAATGATTTCTTTTCATTCAACGTCGTCAGCGGAAACATATCATAACCCATGATATACGGCAAAGGTATATGTCCCTGTGAGGGCAACAGATCGGCCATAAATACAATGGTCCTGTTTTTATACCGAACCTGTGGCAGCATCATCGCCTGTGTATGACCACTGACAAAGCGGATGCTGATATTTTCTGCAAAAGGGGTTTCACCCAGCTTTCCATCTTTCATCCCGGAAGTCTCAACCCATTTCAACTGGCCACTTTCTTCAATGGGCAAAATATTTTCCTTCAGGAAAGAAGCCTTCTCTCTTTCATTCGGGTAAACAGCCCAGCCCCAGTGTTCTTTATTACTCCAGAATTGTGCATTCTTAAAAGCAGGTACCAGTTTATCCCCTTCCCGGACAATGGAGCCACCACAATGATCAAAATGCAGATGCGTTAAAAAAACATCAGTGATATCATCGCGGTGAAAACCATAGTTGGCTAATGATTTATCTAAGCTGTCATCACCATGCAGGTGATAATGACTGAAGAACTTAGCATCCTGTTTGTCGCCGTTACCATTATCCACGAGAATAAGGCGGTTACCATCTTCGATTAGCAAACAACGAAGTGCCCAGGAACATAAATTATTTTCATCAGCCGGGTTGATCTTGTTCCACATGGTTTTGGGCACCACTCCAAACATGGCACCGCCGTCTAATTTAAAATAGCCGGTATTGATCGTATAGAGTTTCATGCAGGTTTCTTTTTTAAAGCTGCCGCATAGAACAGCAAGAGTAAACCAATAATAAAAAATATCATCAGGGCCAATACAGAGCTTCGCTGTGAACCGGTAAGTTCATTGATAAAACCAAAACTGAAAATACCGATCACCGCAGCCACCTTTTCGGTTACATCATAAAAACTGAAGAACGAAGCCGTGTCCTTTGTTTCCGGCATCAGCTTGGAATACGTGGAGCGGCTGAGCGACTGGATACCACCCATGACAAAACCAACCGAAGCCGCCAACCCATAAAATTCATAGATGCCACCTACTGGTAATAAATAACCGATATAACAAAGCAGTATCCAGAGAATAACAATTGATATCAGTGTTTTGATGTTACCGATCTTAGATGATAACCAGGAAATAGTAAAGGCACCTGGTATAGCGATCAGTTGTATCAGGATAATAGCGATGATCAGGTTATCTGTGGGTATCTCTAATTCGCTTTTGCCATATAAGGCAGCCACCAGCATCACGGTTTGCACACCCATATTATAAAAGAAGAAGGCAGCAAGAAAACGTTTAAGCGGTGGTAGGTGGGTAAGCTGGTTCCAAACCTTCCGTAATTCTGTATAACCTTTTGACAGGATCTGGTGCTGCAGGTCGCCACTGCCTGCAGGAACAGGTTTGGGTAAGCGCCGTAACGAATATTGGCCAAAACCCCACCACCAGATACCGACAAGGAGAAAAGAAGTTCTGAACTGGATGGTGGAATCTTTATCGCCGCCGAGTATACCGGGAAAGAAAACAAAAATGAAGCAAATGATCTGCAATAACACACTGCCGATATAACCATAGGTAAAACCTTTGGCGCTGATACGGTCACGGTCTTCCGGTGCGGCAATTTCAGGTAAAAAGGAATTATAAAATACCTGGCTGCCCCAGAAACCCACGCAGGCAACGATCATAGATATGACGCCCAGCAGTAGTGTATTTTTTTCAAAAAAGAACATCGAAGCACAGGCTACACTTCCCATGGTCATAAAGAACCGCATAAAATTTTTCTTATTGCCTTTATAATCGGCAATAGAAGAAAGCAGCGGAGACATAACAGCCACGATCAGCATGGCGAAAGCCAGTGCATAATTATAAAGAGCAGTATTTTCAAAATGCCTACCCAGGAACGTAACCGCTGTTTTGGATGTTTCTTTATTATCAACCGCGATGGCTTCAAAATAAGCCGGGAAGATGGTGGAAGTGATAACAAGATTATACGCTGAATTCGCCCAGTCATACATAGCCCAGGCGTTCACTACTTTTTTCGGAGCCGTTTGCATGGTTGCCTCTTTCAGTAAAAATAGGAATTTAGCAGCCGAATAAAAAAAGCCTGTTTGGGCGAACAAACAAGCTTTTACAAATTGTATGGCTGCATGTAATTACTGTGTGATCTTGTACGTAAAAGTTTTGAAAGGTTTGAAGGTTGCATCGGTCAACTGGAAGATCAGCGGGGCATCATCCAGGGTATTGGCTGATATCTGTGCTGCCATGGTATTGAACTCGCTGTCATCTAATGCAGCTGCTTTCTCTTCATCAGATACCATGCTTACCACATAGTATCCCTCTTCGTTCTTGCCCACCTGGAAACTGATGGTATTCGCAGGAGCGATCTCTTTGCTCAGGAAACCGGCGATGGTTGTAGCCTGCTCCATGCTGAATCCATCCTTTGCATATACTTCAATATTCCCGTCGGTAATCTTTTCACCATAATTCAGCCTGGCCTCCATTTTCTTAAACGAATAGCTGCGGACCGTTTTAAAGTACTCATCTGTGAGAGTAACATTAACGGGTTGGCCGGCAAATAAATCTTCAGACAGCTCATTGCCCATGGTATAGAAAATATCTTCCGGCATCTTCTCCATCACTTTCATATTTGATACCATCCTGAAATTGACGGTATCTCCTTTCCTGCTCAGTTGAATACTTTTCTTGGCTGTTTCTCCTT
>CALRSN020000034.1:0-11051 GCA_943370865.1 Bordetella parapertussis | reverse complement strand
CGGTTTTATGAATGAAAAGATCACCAAAGAACAAAAGCAGGACCTGATGCATGTGGCGGTCTGCACATTATTATCGCCCAGCGGTTACTATGAAATGGACAGCGTTGACGAAGATGGCTGGCCGCATTTCAAACAACTAAAAGCGATGCCCGACATGAATGCTTTTGAACAGGAAAATTTCCTGAAAGATCATGTATTGCTCTATTTTGAAAACCTGGATTTCTGATATGAAAAGGATCATCATTTATAGTATCTGCATATTGCTTTCTTTAGCAGCGACAGGACAAACAGATTCAACGGTAAAGAAAAAAGACCGTAAAAGAGATGTGCTGATTGAAACCAATTATGGCAATATCGTAGTCAGGCTTTCTGATTCAACTCCCTTACACCGGGATAATTTTTTAAAGTTGGTGAAAGTGGGTTTTTATGACAGTGTACTGTTCCATCGGGTTATCCAAAATTTTATGATCCAGGGTGGTGATCCCGATAGCAAAAGAGCTAAAGCCGGCATACCGTTAGGCAATGGTGGTCCTTCTTATCGTATTCCGGCAGAATTCAGAACGACGTTGTTTCACCAAAAAGGAGTGATTGCTGCGGCCAGGGATAATAACCCGGAAAAAGAAAGTAGCGGCAGCCAGTTTTACATTGTTCAGGGGAAAAAATTCACCGATGCAGGGCTGGATTCAACAGAGACCTATCGTTTAAAAAGAAAACTGCCCGCTGAACACAGGGAAGTATATAAAACCATTGGCGGCACACCACATCTTGATCAGAATTATACTGTATTCGGAATGGTTGTAAAAGGATTGGATGTGGTTGATAAAATTGCAACAGTGCCAACCAGTAAAGGTGCAGACAAGGACCGTCCGTTGGAAGACGCCAGGATCATCAAAGCCAAACTGGTAAAACGAAAAAAGTATAAACAAAACAGGTGATAAATAAAAAAGTGCCGTTGTTAACGGCACTTTTTTATTATACTATCTTACTTATTCAGTTATTGTCCACCGATACCGCCCTGTTGTCCGCCGCCTTCCGCTCGTTTCTTCTCATCATCAATAGCTGATTTACGCTGGCGGGCTGCTTTTACCTGGCTGTTACCAAAGCGATAGCTGAAATTCAATTTGAATTGCGGCATCTCACCTTGCCCGTTAAAGCTGCTGTAGGCTCCGGCAAAATCGGTATATCCACCCCACTTCATCGTCTGGAAAATATCGCTTACAGCCACTTTCACATTTCCTTTTCCTTTGAATATGATCTTTTGTAATCCCACATCTACGGTTCCCATTGCTTCAGACCTGATCAGTCCCTGCCAAACCGATGGTGAGATATACAATGCACTTAATTCTCCTGTCCATCCTTTTCCAAGGTTAAAGCTGTTCTGCATAAAATAGGTCAGTGAGAAAACAGACTGATCTACTTTACGATCGCCACCACCGAAGTCAGCTACATATTTAGAGTAGTTGCTGTTCAATGAAGCAAAGAAACTGTACCACTTGTACTGGAAAGGGTAACTGATATTCAATGCGATCACATCCTGCTTCGCCAGGTTTTTCTTCGTCATAAAACCTTTTGTCTTATCAATGGTGTCAGGTATCTGGGCGAAAATATCCTTTACATGACTGTAGGTCAATTTTGTTGTTAACCTGTATTTGTAAATATGGGTCACATCAAAACTGTTGGTGTACTGTGGTCGCAGCAAAGTATTACCCTTCATATATGTGTACTCGTTCAGTTTGAATTCAAATGGATTCAGATCCTGGTAAGCCGGTCGGTCAATACGACGGCTGTAAGAGATCGTCCACTGCTTCATCGGGTTTTTATTGAAGGTGATGGCTGCACTCGGGAACAGATCCGTATAATCTCTTTTGAAAGTGGAATCATACGGCAGCATCACATTATTTTTTTTCTGGAACCCTGTAGAAATTCCTCTTGAGTGTGTATTCTCAGCTCTCACACCAACTTGAATCATCATTCCCTTTTTCAGCTGCTTGTTATAGTTCACATACAGGGCGTTGATATTCTCCTTGTACTTAAAACGGTTGCTCTTTAATGTATCCAGCACTTTTCCTGAATTGTATACATCATAGCGCTGAAAATCATTATCCGTATTCACAATACCAATCTTACCTCCCAGGCTCAATCTGCCGCCTTTATAGTTCTGCTCGTAATCTGTTTTGAAAGAGAACAGGTCAATATCTGTTGGTGCGATCATATTATAGATCGTACGGCTGATCTCGGTGGTACCATCAGGCTGGTAGTAAAAATTCGGCTGATACTGGTTAGAACGGATCTTAAAGAAACCATAATCAGCATCAATATTCAGCTCGGCACCGCTTGTTACTGCATAACGATAGTTAAGGTTGGTGTTCAGGTTATCCCTTTTCATATCGTTATTGTTCGTTGCTTTTAGTATCCGGTCTGTCTGGTTAGTGGGCTGATAAATAAAATACATCGGGCCGGCCGTATTGAAATCATTATTGGCCAGGTTGCCATTTACCACTGCACCAATGGTGCTCTTGTTATTGATAAAATAATCCAGCCCGGCTTTGAATCCATGTGTATTATTTTCAAACCGCATTTTGTTTTCCTGCTTGAACAGGGTATCAAATTGTGTCCTGTTCATATTCATGGACATCAGGTATTTGGCATTATTATAATTATAAGTACCAAATATGTTGAGTTTTTTAGTACGGCTGTTCAGGTTCAATCCGCCATTATACTTAGGATAGGTTCCCTGCACATAGCCGAGGTTTACCGAACCATTGGTACCAAAGCTTTTATTTTTCTTTAGTTTGATATTAATGATACCTGCATTTCCTGCTGCTTCGTATTTGGCAGATGGATTGGTAATGATCTCAATTGCTTCGATCTGCGCAGACTGAAGGCTCTTTAAATAGTTAGACAGATCTGAACCAGACAAGGGTGAAGGCTTACCATCAATAAATATCTGCACGCCGTTTTTACCGGCCAGGCTGATATTATCATCTTTATCCACCATCACACTGGGGCTTCTGCGCAATAATTCAAGGGCGTCATTACCCACAGCATTGATCGTTCCTTCCACATTCAGGATTGTTTTATCAGCCCGCACTTCTATCATCGGCTTTTGTGAAGTAACGGTCACGTTCTGCAAACTACTGGCCGCTTTTGCCAAAGACATATCTGGTACTGTTGTTTCCCCTGCACCGGATAATTCAAAAACACCGGAATAAACAGGCTGATAGCCAATATGAGTGGCAGAAACAAGGTATTTACCAGGCTCAGCGGAAAATGAAAAATGTCCGTTATCGGCTGTAACAGCCAGTTTGATAACAGATGAATCCTTGGCTCTTAATAATGACACAGTGGATTTGTCAAGACCCTTTCCTTCCTGGTCTTTTACCAGGCCAGATACTTTCTGGGCCTGCGTTGCAGTAGTTAATAGGGCAAAACTGAAAAATAAAGTAAATAGCTTTCTCATAACATGTTCCTCTTTTTTGATAAGGTGGTCAAAGATACCTCTGCGTCACGCCATTGTAAAAGCCCTTCCCGACAAATGGTGCGAATAAGGTCATGAACGGCATTTTATTTCCGGCGAACTGCGAAAAAAAATGGGCTGATTTATCGTTTCTCTGCCTGATTTGCTCATATTTGCAACTCTAAAACGTTCATTATGAATTTTCCATCAAATCTCCGCTACACCAAAGACCATGAATGGATCAGCCTGGAAGGCAATGTAGCCACCATCGGCATCACCGATTTTGCACAGAGAGAGCTCGGCGATATTGTATATGTGGAAGTTGAAACAATCGGTAAGCCATTGGAAGCCGGTGCTGTATTTGGAACCGTAGAAGCGGTGAAGACAGTATCTGACCTGTACCTGCCAGTTGCCGGAACAATTACTGAACTGAACGCTGCACTGGGCAGTGCCCCTGAACTGGTGAATAATGATCCATATAATGCCGGCTGGATGATCAAGATGACCGTAAATAACCCGGCAGATGTCGACGCTTTGTTAGATGCGGCCGGTTATGAAGCAGTGGTAGGGTAAATCCGGGTAAAAACATTCATCGTATATGAAAGCGGCTTAGTTAATAAGTTCGCTTTTTTTGTATCTTAACCAACCATTGAATTTAAAACCAACATATAGCGAAGTTGAGCTCGTTGCTTTGCTGCAAGAGCAAAACGAACAGGCTTTCAGCTACCTGTATGATAATTATTCAGGTGCTTTGTTCGGGATCATCAACCAGATTGTTCCGGATAAAGAAATTGCAAGTGATGTACTACAGGAGGTTTTTGTCAATATCTGGAGAAAGATCGGTACTTACGATGCCGCCAAAGGCCGCCTGTTTACCTGGATGCTGAATGTGGCCCGGAATGCTGCAATAGATAAAGTCAGATCCAAAGGCTACCAGGATAGTATGAAGAATATATCAATGCCGGAAGATGTGACAGCCATTAGCCCTTCGGTTAAAATGCAGACCGATGATTATGGATTACGAAAAATGGTCAATACATTAAAGGACGAACAAAAGATATTGGTTGAGTTATCTTATTTCCAGGGTTTTACCCACGAGGAAATTTCAAAATCACTCAACATACCCTTAGGAACAGTAAAAACAAGAATAAGAAGTGCCCTAACCCTATTGAGAACAATGATACAAGCCTGAAGTGAACGTACAAGAATACATATCATCCGGAATAGTCGAGAGCTATGTGCTCGGTCTTGCTTCTGTGGAAGAAAGGACTGAGTTTGAAAACATGTGCCTCCGCCACCCGGAAGTTTTGCAGGCCAGGACAAATTTTGAACTGGCGCTGGAAAAGCAGGCCATGGAAGGAGCCGTTGCCCCGCCTTCAGCCCTGAAACAGGCTATTTTTAATGAGCTGAAAACAGAAGGCAAGGTTGTTACCATGCAGGAACCTGTTCCTGTAAGAAGCCTGAACTGGCTGAAATATGCCGCAGCAGCCTGTGTTATTTTATTAGCCGGCAGTATTTACTGGAATATTACACTCACGAATAAGAACAGCCGGTTGCAACGTGACTATGAAAGAACAGTGGCCAAACTGGGTGATATGGAAAAAGACCTGATGATAATCACCCAAAACAAGGCTATCAAAATGGCTGCCATGAAAGGAATGCCAGATGTACCGGGAGCTTTTGCCACTGTTTACTGGGATACTACTTCTAAGGATGCTTATCTCCTGATCAATAATTTACCAGTGCCCGCCTCCGATAAGCAATACCAGTTGTGGGCATTACTCGATAATAAACCTATTGACCTCGGTGTCATAGCCAACGAATATTTTATCAAACAGGACCGCCTCTTACTGAAAGCAAAGAATATCCAAAATGCCCAGGCTTTTGCTATCACATTAGAAAAGAAAGGCGGCAACCCCACACCCGAAGGCAAGATGATCGTTTTAGGTAACCTCTAGTTTTTTATTCCCCTCTTTTAAATCTGAACACCACGCTAAGCCGTATTTATAAGTACAATATGGCTATAGTAGTTTTGGTTCTATAGTTGGTTAAACGAGGGCCCCTTTTGGGGCCCTTATTCTTTTGCAGGGAAACTTCGTTTATCATTGCAAAAAATTCTTCTTGAAAAAGATCAAGCCTTCCTTTATACCAGCCATCGCCTGGTCATCTGTTACTACAGTCCTGCTCGTTTTGCCCGGTTCGTCCTTACCCAAAGAAACATGGTTCGATAATATAGCACCGGACAAATGGATACATGCTTTCATATTCGCTGTGATGGTTACATTATGGTGCTGGGCTTCTCTCAGCATCTACACGACTACAACACAATTAAAGAAAACTTTTATGCTCTTTGCCATTCTTTGGCTGGTCTATGGAATTGCGATGGAGTTTGTTCAGCAGAATTTTATTCCTAACCGTTCTTTTGATGTGGGAGATATTATTGCTGACGGGGTCGGTTGTGTAATTGGCTTTCTCTATAGCAAGAAGAGGTATATAAAAAAATAGACCCCTGTAGAAACAGGGGTCGCAACCAAAACTAACTGCTTATGAGAAAATTGACTGACTTTATAATGAGTTCAAATAATCTTCTTGATATCTATAACGCAAATTTACTGCCATTAGTATGATGTTTGCTGTTAATGAAAGTTTAAAGGTCCTTTCTAAGTATTTCTCCTCTAACAGCTGTTCGTAAAATCGCTTCGTAATTTGAATATTAAACTAATTACGTTTCTCTATTTTAACTGACAGTAATCTGACAAAGAACTGGTTGTATACCTATGATGCAACCACCCTTCACTATGCACAAATCAGACCAAAAATTATTCCTACTAATAAGACGATAAAAAGAAAGGCAGCTTTTGGCTGCCTTCATATTACTATCATTTGGATAAACCGTTTATCCGCCAAATAATCCTTTCACTTTATCCATCAGGCCACCGCCAGCACCACCACCTTTTACAACCGACATAAGATCTTGCAGATCAGTGTCACCATCTCCATCAAGGTCAAGCTTTCCGCCCTGTACTTTACTCAGTAATCCCTGGATATTTAAACCGGATGTTTGTCCCCCACTCAGGCTGTTAAAAATGCCCTGGATATCAAAACTTTTATCAGCCGGGTCATTGGTTTTCTTTACCATATCATCCAGCACACCCGGCACTACTTTATCGGCCACATTGCCTGCTTGTTGTTTATCTAGCCCGAATTTATCCATCAGGTTCTGGATCAGGCCGCCGGAAATCTCGTTGCTTACCGCACTGTTCCCTCCCTGGCCGCCAAACATTTTTAATACATCTTTAATGCCACCCTGTGATAACATTCCCTGCAAGCCACTTGCTATAGAGCCCGACGTTTCATTAATGGCATCTTCATTCTTTTCATTAGGGATTGCAGGGTTATTGACGATAGCATCTCCTGCATGTTTTTTGACAAGGTCTAATAATTGATCAAACATAAAATTGGTATTTGGTTCTTATAAAGGTAAAAGCATTGGGTTGCCCCCGTGGCTTTGTTTAAGAAAACTTAACCCTGTTTGGTCAGTTTTTCCGAGTTCTCTGCAAACTGCAACGCCTCGATCAGCTCCTGGATATTTCCATTGAGCACATCATCCAGGTTATACAGTGTCAGGCCGATACGGTGATCAGTTACCCTTCCCTGAGGAAAATTATATGTTCTGATCTTCGCACTGCGGTCACCCGTACTCACCAAACTTTTCCGGTGCCGGGCAATTTCTTCCTCCTGCTTCCTCACCTGCTCCTCGTATAGTTTTGTACGGAGCATTCCCATTGCTTTTTCCCGGTTGCCCAACTGTGACCGCTCCGTCTGGCAAACCACTACGGTCCCGGTCGGGATATGCGTCAGCAATACTTTTGTCTCTACTTTATTTACGTTTTGTCCACCAGCCCCACCGCTCCGGGCTGTTTCCATTTTCACATCGGCAGGGTTCAATTCAAAATCCACTTCCTCTGCTTCCGGCATCACCGCCACTGTTGCAGCAGATGTATGCACCCTACCGCTGGCTTCCGTATCAGGAACCCGTTGCACCCGGTGTACCCCGCTTTCAAATTTCAGCGTACCATATACATCATCACCTGTTACTTCCAGCTGCACTTCCTTATAACCACCCACTGCACCTTCGTTTTCACTCAGGATAGCTGTTTTCCAGCCTCTTCTTTCGCAATACCGCATATACATCCGCAGCAGGTTGCCCGCAAAAAGACTCGCTTCATCACCACCTGTTCCTGCCCGGATCTCCAGTATCGCATTCTTCTCATCCTGCGGGTCTTTCGGTATCAGCAACTGGCGGATATAGGCCTCCAGCTGTTCTTTCTTTTCTTCCACGCCCGGTGTTTCCATTTTGGCCAGTTCCCGCATTTCCTCATCATCACCATTCAAGGCCTGCTTATAAAATTCCACATCGTCCAGCACCTTCCTGTAATCATTATAGGCGAGTACGATCTTTTCTAAACTGCGGTATTCCTTGCTCGTTTCTGCGAACCGTTTGTTATTTCCCACTATCTCAGGATTGGTGAGGGCTACTCCCAACTGGTCAAATCTTGCTTTTATGGCTTCCAGCCTGTCTAACATACTAATGCTTTATTTTTATACCCGGCTGAGGTAATACTGCTCAACTTTCGTTGCGTCGCACCCTTCAGCGTCCGGTAATGCTGTTGATCATTAAGGGCAGCAAAGTTAAAAGAAATCATAGCATGGCTTATTTAAAATTCAGGGCAGATCAGTTATTTGACGGGCATCGTTTCCTCGGCAATGAAAAGGCTGTAATAGCAAAGAATGACGGAACTATTGAAGATATTGTTCCATTGACTGAAGCAGGTGATGATGTTCAGCACCTGGAAGGTATTCTTACACCTGGACTGATCAATGCCCATTGCCATCTTGAACTCAGTCATTTAAAAAATGTGATCCCGCCACATACCGGGCTGATTGATTTTTTGTGTTCCGTGGTCACCAAAAGGGGTTTTGCCCGGGAGATCATTGATGAGGCGATCGTTAAAGCTGAAAAAGAAATGTATGACAATGGGATTGTGGCCGTAGGAGATATTGGTAACACAGCTGATACAGCTGCTGTAAAAAGCAAAAGCCGGATCCGCTGGCAGAATTTTGTGGAGGTGCTCAGTTTCACCGATGAAAAAGCAGTTGAAAACTTCAATCACTATAAAAGCATTGCAGGAGAACTTGAAGCAAAACTCCAAATAGCAAATAGCAAACACAGAACTTCCATAGTTCCTCATGCTCCCTACAGCATCTCCCCTAAAACCTTTCAGCTTATTAATGAAGCCACAAAAGGCCAGGTCATATCCATTCACAACCAGGAACACCCGGCAGAAGACGAATTGTATAAAACCGGTGGTGGCGATTACCTGAAGCTGTTCAACATATTCGGGATTGACAAATCACCATTCCCTGTAACCGGGAAAAGCAGCATCCGTTCCATATTGCCATATTTCAATAACGGGCAAACCATTTTTCTTATTCATAACAGTTATATGCCGGAGGAAGATGTGATATGGGCCAATGAATATGCGGCAGCAAACAGGTTAAAATTAGTGTACTGCCTTTGCATCAATGCTAATTTATATATCGAGAATCGGGTGCCGCCGATTGATATGCTGATAAAACATAATTGTCATCTGGTGCTCGGCACTGACAGTTATAGCAGCAACTGGCAACTGAGTATCGCGAAAGAGATAGCTGCTATTCAACAACACTTCCCGCATATACCTTTGGAAACCGTGCTGCAATGGGCAACTTATAATGGTAGCCGGGCTTTGGGTTGGGGTGATGAATTGGGAAGTTTAAGCAAAGGGAAAATTGCGGGGTTAACTTGTATGAACATTAAGGAAGGTATTTCCAAGCGAGTACTATAAAATTAGTTTTATCGCAAACAACGCTACTATTTTGAAAATCATTACCTGGAATTGCAATATGGCCTTCAGAAAGAAGGCAGATCATATCTTAAAGCATCAACCTGATATTCTTATAGTTCCCGAATGTGAACATCCCGATAAATTAAAACTTAGTGAGGGAGGCCATTCACCGGCTTCAATTATCTGGTCAGGAGATAATTTGAACAAAGGTTTAGCTGTATTTTCCTACAATAATTATCAGCTAAAGATCCATCCCAGCCATGAGCCCGGTTTCAAACACATTATACCCATTGCTGTAACCGGCGGAGGAGTTGATTTTACGCTTTTTGCAATTTGGGCCAATAACCCATTAGATAAAGGTTTCCAGTATATAGGCCAGGTATGGAAAGCACTCAGACATTATGCTGAATTATTAAATCAACCGCCCTCGGTATTGGCCGGAGATTTTAACAGCAATACGATCTGGGATAAACCAAGACGGGAAGGCAATCACTCCACTGTTGTGTCTTTATTAGAAAAGAGAAATATTCACAGCAGCTATCATCATTTTTTTAAGCAGCAACAGGGAAAGGAAAAGAAGAACACCTTGTTCATGTATCGCCACCCCGATAAATCTTATCATATTGATTATTGCTTTGTCTCAGGCAGTTTATTAGAGAAAATGGTTGATGTAAAAATAGGAACTCATAAAAAGTGGAGCTGTTTAAGTGACCATACCCCCTTAATTGTAACGTTTGATATTTAACCCAGTATCTCCCTCAATACCGGCAATGTCCGCATGTTGCCAAACTCTGCGATATGCAATGCATAAAAACGTTCCAGTGCAAATAATAAATTGCGCCTGAATTCATGATTCAGTTTAATGTCTTCGAGCTCAGCCGGCTGCTGCACTTTCAGTAATTGGGAAATGATATAAGCCTGTTTATCATCCAGGAAATACGGATGCGTAGGTTGAACACTTGTAAAACTTCCTTCCTGCAGATCGAGGTATTGGTTTTGTTCCGAGTAGTTATCATCCATCCGGAAACCAAAGAAGACCGGGAGGTGCAGGGCTATAAACAAAGGAAAGTTAGCCGTCTCCGCATCACTGGCATCATCCAGGTGCCCGAATGCATCTTCACTGAAGTGAAACAGGTCAGGATTATTTTCCGGTTGTTTCAGGCATTTGCTGAGCAACTCCACCATAAACAAAGCCACGGCATTTTTGCGTACATCCGACAGAATATGCTGGTAGATATAAGCCCATTTAAATTCCTTGATCCGTTGCAGCTGTTTTAATTCACTATGATAAACTACAAGGTCCAGTATAGCTGAAGGTTGAAATAAATTAGCCTTACCACTTCCTTTTTTGGTAGATGCCCTTACCCCATTCACCAAATATGATTGCAACCCAAACAACTCCGTAAAGATGGAAACGATGACACTGGTCTCTCCATACTTCACCGTCCTCAATACGATGCCCCTTGTTTTATGTAGCTTATCCGGCACTGCTATTTATTAATAAAAAAGATCTTTGCAGCGGTCTTTTCTTTTCCAAAAGATGAATTGGGGTCTTCATTCACCAATACCAGATAGGTGCCGCTGGAAATTTTTTGTCCTTTATAATTTCTTCCATCCCATACGGCTTGTCCGCCCAAGGCCCTTGTTTGATACACTAATCGTCCATCCAGTTCGGTGATCTTTACAATCGCATTATTCACTAATCC
>CALRSN020000033.1:0-11211 GCA_943370865.1 Bordetella parapertussis | reverse complement strand
CAGCGAAGGCGGGTACCCGGTTTGAACATTCTGCGTTGCTGGATAAAACAAATATTGCTCCCCGGCTTTCGATAGCGTATAAACTGGGTAAAGGTTCACAGGCTTCACTGGCCTATGGTATTTTTTACCAGAACCCGGAGAGAAGATATTTGCCTTCAACCAGCAGCCTGACTTTTATGAAAGCGACGCATTATATCGCCCAGTTTCAGAAAGTGGCAAACCAGCAATCTTTCCGTACGGAGATATTTTATAAGAAATATGACAACCTGCTGAAGACGGCACTAACAACCGGGCAGGAAACGGCGATCAATAACAACGGTTTTGGCGATGCCAAAGGAATTGAATTCTTCTGGAGAGATAAAAAGACGATCAAGAATTTCGATTACTGGGTATCTTATTCTTACCTGGATACGAAACGGGATTTCCTGAATTTTCCGTTTGCAATCTCACCCAATTTTGCTGCAAAACACACTGCCTCTTTAGTGACCAAAAAATTTGTACAAAAATGGAAAATGAACCTGAATGCAGCTTATAATTATGCCAGCGGCCGTCCTTATTATAATATCGGGTTTGACGGTTCTAACTATAAGTTTAATGACAGGGGAACGATCCCTGACTATCATAACGTAAGTTTTTCGATCAACTACCTGCCTTTCATAGGTAAGAAAAATCCTAAAGCCTTTGCCGTATATGTGTTGCAGGTAAGTAATATTTTCAATATCAAACAGACATACGGGTACCAGTATTCTTATAACGGGTACAGGAAAGAAGCCATTGTGCCCACATCAAGAATGTTTGTATTCCTCGGTGCTTTTATCAGCTTTGGTGTTGACAGGAGTGATGAAGTAATTAATAATGGGTTATAAAAATAAAATCTATGATACAGCAAACTACTCCTCAGGATAAAGACCCCAAACTCTGGGAAATCGCCCAGAAAAGGGCCAGCTTTAAAACAAACCTGATCACTTATCTTGTCGTCAATGCATTTCTTTGGATACTCTGGTATATTTCGGATGGCAAAGACTATAATAAAGGCCTGCCCTGGCCTATTTGGCCAACCTTGGGTTGGGGCGTGGGTATCGTATTTCATTATTTTGGTGCCTATGTATACCCGGAAGCCAACTCTGCAGAAAGGGAGTATGAGAAATTAAAAAATAAACAATAACATATCAACCATTAAAAACTGATCAATAATGAAAAAGACAATTTTCTTTCTGGTGGCCACTTTCCTGGTGGCAACAAGTTTTTCACAAAGTGAAAAGTATATAGCTGCGATGAAAAAAAATATTGCAGATATAGACAGTGCATTAATTAAGAATGATGCAGCCCGTCTGGTAGATATTGCAGCCAGCTTTGAACGTATCGGTGATGCTGAGAAAACCCAGTGGCTCCCTTTTTATTATGCGGCGTATTGCCAGATCACTTTCTCTTTTATAAAAAATGACCCGGCAAGTAATGATGGTATAGCTGATAAAGCAGACCAGTTGCTGGCGAAGGCAGAAGCATTAGAAAAGAGCAATAGTGAGATCAGCCTTTTAAAGGCCATGAGTGCTTCTTTGCGGATGCTGGTCAACCCAATGGAACGCTGGATGGACCTGGGTCCCAAGATCCAGAACTATAGCCAGGATGCTATGACACAAGATCCCACTAACCCCCGTCCTTACTGGTTCAGCGGTGTTTCATTAAAAAATACACCGGAACAATTTGGTGGTGGTTGCGGAACTGCCAAACCCCAATTAGATAAAGCAATGGAATTGTTTGGAACATTCAAGCCTGCCAGTGAACTGCACCCGAACTGGGGTAAGCAGGTTTGTGAAAGGGATGCAGCAGGTTGTAAATAATATCAAAGTTCAGCATAGCCGGGAAGCTTACAAAGCTTCCCGGTATTTCTGTTTATAATTAAAACTATTACCATGGCTGATGAGAAATTTTCGCCTGAGCAAAGCCTGCTGCTTATCCAATCCATGATAAGCAAGACCAAGCAGAATATGTCTGATAACAGCATCTATTTTCTTGTCTGGGGATGGCTCACTTTTATTGCTTTCATCGGGCAGTTTATGCTGAAACATATTTTGGAGTATGAAAAACATTACATGGTCTGGCTGGTAGTGATCATAGGCATTCTCTTTTCAATTTACCAGGGAAAAAAAGACGAAAAGAAAGTACGGGCCAAAACCTGGGTTGGGGAGAATATGAGTCATTTATGGGCGGGAATGGCTATCAGTTTTTTTGTATTATCCATGATCATAACAAGAATGGGATGGGAAACGGAGATGTATCCTTTCTTTATTATGCTATATGGCCTCGGCACTTTTGTTTCAGGTAATTTTCTTCAGTTCAGGCCATTGATAATCGGTGGCATTATAGCCTGGGTTTTAGCGATCGGATCCACATGGGTAAATTATGACTACCAGATGCTGTTTGCCGCTGCTGCTATTCTTTTCAGTTATATTCTTCCTGCTTATATGTTACGCAGGAAAAATAAAATTTCTAACCTATAATCTTTTGCTATGAGCCTGACTGAAAAACAACTCACCGAAAAGGAAAGTCTTGATCTTATTGCAAAAATGATCAGCAAGGCCAAAGATTCCTATCATGATACCGGCATAGGCGCTATTATGTGGGGGGCTTTAATAGCTGTTTGCTCACTAGTGAAATTATCAGAGATACACTTTGATTAACGGCTGCCATTTGACATTTTCCTGCTTACATTTATTGCTGTCATTCCCCAAATATTTATTACGATCAGGGAAAAAAAGGAAAGAAAAGTAAAATCATTTGATGATAGTTATATGGATTATATCTGGCTGGGATTTGGCATCTGTATTTTCCTGATGATTGTTATCATCAATTCAGTCTTTCATGTTTGGGAGCCGGTTGCCATTGAATACAGGCAGTTGGCAGGACATCGTTCAGCGTTTCAATTCAGTGAATTTGTTTCATCTTTTTTCCTGCTTTTGTATGGGTTGCCGACGTTTATTACCGGGGCAGCCTGTAAATTCAGGCCAATGCTGTGGGGTGGTTTATTTTGCTGGGTTTGTTGTATTATTTCCATTTTTACAACCATAAAAATTGACCTGTTATTAACTGCTGCATCGGCAATCATGGCCTGGCTCATTCCCGGCATCTTAATGGAGAGAGAATACAGGATATATAAAAAGCAACAAGCAGCAGGGCATGTTTAAAGACCTGGATCCCATATTGCATTCACAGCTTCGCCTGGCCGTCATCTCATTGCTGATCAGTGTGAAGGAGGCAGAGTTTACTTTCCTGCGGGAAAAAACCAATGCCACGGCCGGCAACCTCAGTGTGCAGATACAGAAACTGAAAGAAGCCGGTTATATTGATGTGGTCAAACAATTCAAGGATAATTACCCGCAAACGATCTGTAAGATTACCCCGCAGGGTATAACAGCTTTTGAAGAATATGTAAAGAACCTGCAGTCTTATCTTGGCACTAATACATAAGCCATGCATTTCTATTCTCTATTTAAACTGGTACACATTTTTGCCGTTGTAATTTTCCTAGGCAATATCATCACGGGTTTATTCTGGATGAAAAGAGCCGATAAAACAAATGACCGGTCTGTTATTGCATTTGCTATGAAGACGATCATTCATAGTGACCGGCTTTTCACGATTCCCGGTGTGATCATTATTACCATAGGTGGATTTGCCACAGCTATCGAAGGGGGCATTCCACTTTTACGAACGGGATGGATATTCTGGTCCATTGTTATGTTCAGCTTATCTGGTCTTGTCTTTAGCTGGAAACTGGCACCTTTGCAAAGAAAGATTTTCAAACTTGCTAATGTATCTGCGGAAGAACTGTTTGATAAGGCTCTTTACCAGTCTTGTCTTAAAAAGTGGGAGAACTGGGGCTTAGTTGCATTGATTACACCTGTTGCTGCCATGGTCATGATGGTGCTGAAAATACCTGTGTGGTCAGTCTTTTAACTACTTGACATGTATAAATGAGGAAGCCCTTTAGACAAAGGGCTTCTTCTCTTTTGGTACTCTTTAGTGTATGTATGAAAAATGTAAAGATGGTACCCCTCAAAAACTTTTTTTGTTCCGGTAGGGTTGCAATACCAGTTGTGGTTGTTTACTTCCGGGTTTCAATATTTTTTCAACAGCCTTTTTAAGGCCTTTCAATTTCTCTTTTAATGTGTTTTTTATTTCAGCCATATTCCAGGTTATCAATTGCCGGCACTATTAACAGATACAATTTCTGAATAACTTATTTTTTTATCCTTTCCGATTATTTTTATCCGGAACTGCAGCTTTTCTTTTCCAATTTTTTCAAAATACTGGTAATTGTCTTTTTCTGCTTTTTCAGACCCAAAAACCAGTACTGTCAGGCTAAAAATTTTTCCATCCGCACTTTTCTCCACTTCAAAAAGGTTTGTTGATTCATTGGCGTCCACTTCCCAATCAAGGATAACTTTATCATTATTGATAGTTGCCTTGAAACTAGTAAGCTTTGAAGTTGAGGCAGCAGGGTTTTCCTGTGCAACAAGGGTTTGTGTCAGCAAGCTGAATATTACGGCAATCAGTACGGTTAAAATTTGCTTCATTTCCAGGGTTTGAATGATGGTCTTCAAGTCCCACAGAAATATTGGATCAAAGGGTGCGGTTCGCAGGAATTGGGAGAATTTAATCCAGGGAAGGCTACTTGCGATGCAGACCTGGCAGTGAATGTGAAGTGAGAGTCAGGTGCGGGTTTTTACGTAGTTTTCCGGGTAAAAATGTGGTTTTCCGAATCGTAAAACAAACATAGGCATGCGTTGTTACTTATGCAAGCGATTTGGAAAATATATTTTTCAAAAGGTTAAATCGCTCATTTACAGCAGAAACCTTCAATACATTTGCATACTAAGTTTTGACCATGTCTTCTATTATACAGGTAAAGGATTTAAACAAGGATTTCGGGGAAATAAAGGCTGTCAGTAATCTCAGTTTTTCAGTTCCGGCTGGACAAGTGTATGGCTTTTTGGGCCAAAATGGTGCCGGCAAATCAACCACGATCAGGATGCTGCTGACCCTGATCAAACCCAGCTCAGGTACTATCCAGATCTTCGGAATGGAATTGCAGAAACACCGGAAAGAGATATTACGGAAAGTGGGGGCGATCATCGAACGGCCCGATCTCTATAAATACCTGACTGCCCTGGAGAACCTGCGGATATTCGGGATCATGAGTGGTATTAAAATTTCAGAAAAGAAATTAATGGACCAGCTGGCGATGGTAGGACTGGCAGATAGGGCACATAGTAAGGTGAAAACTTATTCGCAGGGAATGAAACAACGGCTGGGTATTGCCACGGCACTGGTGCATGATCCGGAGCTGATCATTTTAGATGAACCCACGAATGGATTAGATCCGCAGGGCATTGCTGATATAAGGAACCTGATCTTGCATCTTAAAAAAGATCTTGGTAAAACACTGGTTGTCTCTTCGCATTTACTGAGCGAAGTGGAACTCATCGCTGACTCTATGATCATCATTGATAAAGGAAAAAAACTGGTGGAAGGGAAAGTGAATGAGCTGTTTGATCCTTCAGAGACGGTGGTAGAAGTGAAAACGATCAATGATGAGATCGCCTGGGAAAAATTAAAAACGTCCCAACTGGGCCAGTTTATTTTAAATAAAAGAAATGATGCCATATTGCTGAAACTACACCGGGAGCAGGTGCCTGTTGTGATGAAGGAAATGGTACAGATGGATATCGGTATACTTTCATTTCACTCCAAACATTCGCTGGAAGATTATTTTTTATCATTAACAACTGCCAATCAGCATGTGGAAACTGTTGCAAATTGAATTATTCAAGATATTTAAAAGACCAAGAACTTATATTGCCTTTGGGGCAATCGCAGCTGTGGTTTTCCTGATACAGGTTGCCTTAAAGTTTGATGGTAAGTCGTACATCGATCTGTTGATGAGTAATCTCAAGGATTCATTCGACTTTAACGATGATTTCAAACTGGACCTTCTCAATGGTTATCTTATCTGTTTTGTCATTCTGAATACATTACTTATACAGATGCCATTACTGGTAGCACTTATAGCGGGTGATTCTATTGCCGGTGAAGCTAATATGGGAACACTTCGTCTTTCTCTCACCAAACCCATCAGCCGGACGCAATATATGCTGGTAAAATTTTTAGCTTCGGTGATCTATACGGTTGCTTTGCTGATATGGATGGCAGTGCTGGCGTTATTTGGCAGTATGCTGATTTTTGGAACCAATGATATGGTGGTGCTCCGTTCAGAAGGGATTGAACAGATACAAAGTTTTGATGTGATGTGGAGGTATATCGCTGCTTTTGGTTATGCAGCGGTGGCATTGACCACGGTTTCAGCCCTTTCATTCTTATTAAGCGTATTTGCGGAAAATTCTATTGGCCCGATCATTGCCACGATGAGTATTGTGATAGTATTTACCATACTCTCTGAAATGAATATCCCGATTTACGACCAGACAGTAAAACCTTATTTATTTACATCTCATATGGTGGCCTGGAAAGGTTTCTTTTATGTAAAGGCGGATACCGAAGGGATAACTATTAACGGGAGTATTGAGAATTTGCCTGCTATTATGCGAAGTTTAAGTATCCTTCTTATCTATATCGGTTTGTTTTTTGGCAGTGCTGTATGGGTGTTCAGGAAAAAAGACATTCTGACTTAAAATTAATTTGTATGATGGAAAAAATGTGTCGTTTGGTACCCGGTAAAGCAATACTTATGCTGGCAGTCATTCCCTTTTTGACTGGCTATAGGTTCAAGACCTCTACCCCGGAGGAGGTTATTGCCAGTGTGAGAGCTAAATTGGAGAAGGTGAATGACTACGAGGCCAGCGGGAAAATGAAGACCAATGTGATATTCATTAAAGCACCGATCGCCAAAGTGAAAGTATATTTTAAAAAACCGAATAAGTTGCGGATCAATAATGAAAGCGGGATATCATTCATTCCTAAAGGCTCTGTTAATATCAACCTGAATAATATTTTCCTGAATGGAGCGGCCAGCTTCGATATTATTGATGTGGGTAATGAGGCCGGAACAAACCTGCGTATCATTAAACTGCTGCCAAAGGACGAGAATTCGGATGTGGTGTTATCAACGCTTTATATTGATGAATCACAGGCGCTGATCAAAAAAGCAAAAACAACAACTAAAGACAACGGCACTTACGAGCTGGAGATGACCTACGGAAAATATGCCGAGTATGGGCTGGCTGATAAAGTCATCTTTAGTTTTAATACCAAGGATTATAAACTACCCAAAGGCATCACGTTTGACTATGATGACGGTTCTAAAAAGGAACAAGATTCGAATAAGCTGAAAAATAAAAAAGGGAAAGTAGAAATAGTTTACTCCAGCTATTCAATTAATAAAGGTGTATCGGATACGGTTTTTCAGTAAGTGGTCTAACCTTCATCAATCCTTTCATCTACTGCATTGGCCAGGAAGGATGGAGTCATTTTCTTCAACGGATTCTTACGGTTTTCTTCATACTCAGCCCTGCGGTTGATAATATCAATGCATTCAAATATGGCAGTAATGAAGGAAGATGCATCGGCTTTGTCTTTACCCGCTATGTCAAAAGCCACACCATGATCCGGTGATGTTCGTACAGCGGGGAGCCCTGCCGTATAATTCACACCTTCTCCGCTGGCTAAGGTTTTGAAAGGAATAAGACCCTGGTCATGATACATTGCCAGTACCGCATCAAATTTGTCAAAACTGCGGCGAGCAAAAAAAGCATCTGCACTGTACGGACCTACCACCAGCATATTACTATTCTTCGCTTCTTTGATTGCAGGGCGGATAATTGTTTCTTCTTCATTACCGATCAGGCCTTCATCGCCGGCATGCGGGTTTAATCCCAATACTGCAATGCGGGGTTTATCAATGCCAAAATCTTTTTGCAGGCTTTGGTGAATAATATTCAGTTTGCTGACAATCTTTTCTTTTGAAATATGTTTCGCTACTTCAGCAACAGGAATATGTTCTGTCAGCAGTGCCACCCTGAAATTGCCAGCACAAAGCATCATTGCCACATCGTTACCTCCAAACATTGCTTTCAGGTAAGGAGTATGGCCGGCGTAATTAAAATCAGCAGACTGTATATTTTTTTTATGGATTGGGGCTGTGACGAGGCCATCGATCTGTTTTTGTTTTAAAGCGGCTACTGCCGTTTGCAGGGAAAGCACGGCATATTTTCCTCCCGTCTCAGTTAACTGCCCGGGGTTGATTTCCACTTCTTCTTCCCAGCAGTTGAAGAGGTTGATCTGTTTATGATTCAGCCGGCTGAATTCTTTAGTGCTTTGGTAGCTAAAGTGAAGATCCGGCATTGATTTCTTATAGAAATTGATGGCTTTATTAGAAGCAAAAATAACCGGGGTGCATTGTTCCAATATGCGGTTATCTGAAAATGTTTTAATGATCAGCTCAATGCCGATGCCATTCAGATCGCCGCAGGAAATGCCAATAACAGGTTTTTGCAGGTTCATGAGTCGAGAATTAGGTATAAAAATACAGAATTAATTACACTAATCCCTGCTGGAGTCATTACTGCTGGGTAGGGTTTTTAATAGTGTTCTATAAACGGGTTTAATGGATAGTAAGACACTTGTTGATGAAATTGAGCAATTCAGGAGTAACAGGATTATCTATAAAATCACAGCCGACTGTAAACGGATTGTGTTTTTTAACCTGCTGCAGATCATAAGTGTTAACTAGTAACCGGATCTAGTGAAAGTATTGTAGTATCGTAAATCAGTTGGATTTAATACGCCGGACTTATACGGGCATCATGGATTTTAGATGCATACGCTGACTGTTGTCATAGTTTCCTAATACATTTTTGATTTATTTAGACGTGATAAAAGAAGTCCAGATGCATAAAGCCTGTTGATGATCGCAGGAATTCTGAGTGCCATATGTACAACTTTTATAAATCCGGTAACCTTCTATGAAACTAATAGCCACTATACAAAAAACAGTATTCTTTTTAACTGTCTTTAGCTCTCTTTCCTTTTTTTCATTTGGCCAGACTACTATAATCTCTTACGGTAGTTCGTGGAAATACTGGACCAATAACCTGGCTAATTTTCCAACTGGTTGGCCGAATAGTGCCTTTGACGATTCCGCCTGGCCTGCCGGTAATGGCGAGTTGGGTTATGGTGACGGTGATGAAGCCACCTGTGTACCCGCCGGTGGCGGTGGAACACTTTGCTTGCCTTCGGGAAATAAGTATGCTACAACTTATTTCCGGAAAACCATTTCTATCGGTAACCCGCTTTTGTTTACAAACTTTTCGTGTAATGTGGAACGGGATGACGGATATGTGGTGTATGTAAACGGAACAGAGGTGGGAAGAGATAACCTGCCGGCTTTTCCTGCTGTAATCAGTTATGGAACTTCCGCATCAGCTGCTATAGAGGATGGGGTTACCAGTTTTACTATTCCCAATACTGCCTTTGTTGCTGGCGATAATGTGATCGCTGTTGAAATTCACCAGGCTTCTGTTTCCGGGTCACCACCCACATCAACGAGTTCTGATATATCCTTTAACCTGCAGTTGACAGGGAATGATGCTTTTTCAGCAACGCTTACAAGAGGACCTTACCTGCAAATGGGCAGCCAGGCAGCCATCACTATACGCTGGAGAACTTCAACATCGCAAAACTCAAGAATAGAAATAGGTACCTCATTCGGGTCTTATCCCACTGTGATTACTGATGCGGCAAACGTTACTGAACATATCGTAAGTGTTACGGGACTGAGTCCCGATACAAAATACTATTACCGTATTGGGAACAGTACCAATATGGGAGCCCCGGATGCAGATAAATTTTTTAAGACTGTTCCGCCTACTACTACAACAGGAAAGGTCAGGATCATTGCATTTGGTGATTGTGGCCGTGGTAATATTACCTACCAGGATGAAAACCTTGCCAATTACAGGAATTTCCTTACGACAAATGGTATAGATGCTGCTGATGCATGGATACTCCTGGGTGATAATGCCTATAATTCAGGAACAGACGCTGAATACACAACAAACTTCTTTGATATTTATGGAGATAATCTTTTAAAAAATCATAAACTCTATCCTTCTCCCGGTAATCATGATTATGGAAACAATGCTGGAAATAAATCATCCCGTGCCATGCCATATTTCAATTGCTTTACGGTACCACAGGCAGGTGAATGCGGGGGTGTGGCTTCTAATAAACCCAATTTTTACTCTTTTGATATTGGTAATATCCATTTTCTTTCTCTTGATTCATGGGGAATCGAAACAGACCTTACACATATGGGTACCGGCGGTTCCACTATGTTAAAAACCTGGATCGATGCAGACCTTGCCGGCAATATACAGAAATGGACAGTGGCTTACTGGCACCATCCGCCTTATACAAAAGGAAGTCATGATTCTGATGCTGAATCTGAACTGGCGGCTATTCGGCAGAATTTTATTACCTACCTGGAATCAAGAGGTGTTGATATGATATTATGCGGCCATAGCCATGGATACGAGAGAGGGTATATGTTGAAGAATTATACAGGCTCCTGGAGTTCTTTTAATGCAGGTACTCATGCTGTAAGTACATCAAGTGCAACTTATACAAGTAACAGCACTTGTCCATACGTTTATAATTCAACACCCCTGAATCACGGAACCGTCTATGTGGTATCCGGGTCTGCAGGTGCAAGCGGTGCTAATACGGCAAGCTTTGGGACCAATGCTATGCCATATGCGCTTAACGACGGAGGTGTTTTCTATTTTGAAACAGAGGATAACCGGTTAGATGCAAAAATGCTAAGAAGGGACGGAACCATATTTGACAGGTTTACGATCCTGAAAGATGTAAATAAGTCAGCTACTCAAAATATCATGACGGGCAATACAGCAGTACTTACAGCTTCCTGGCCCGGAAATTACAGCTGGAGTAATGCAGCAACGACCCGTTCTATCAACTTTACCCCGCTTGTTTCAGGCTCAACGAATTTTACTGTTACAGACGATTATGGATGTGTGACAGACCAGTTTACGGTAAATGCAACAGGGCTATTGCCAGTTGACCTGCTGAGTTTTGATGTGCAGTTGAACCGTAATAAGAAAGTGGATATTCAATGGTCCACAGCAACGGAATCAGGAAATGATCATTTTAGCATAGAAAGATCGGCAAATGGCA
>CALRSN020000032.1:0-11215 GCA_943370865.1 Bordetella parapertussis | reverse complement strand
TTTTTCGTCGATAAGCTTTTCTTCACGGGTTCTGTTATCACGACGACCGCCACCGGTTCCGCCGCCACCAGGACCTCTTCCTCCACGATTATCCCTGTTGAAATTGCCGGGTCCGCTTTGGCGTTTATCCTTATCAGGAACTGCTGCCTGTTTGTTATCTTTTTTAGCAATGGGAATACGCTTCCGCTTCCGGCTCTCGTCTTTCTTGGGTCTTGTATCGTTATCAACCGGCAGGTTGATCTTCCCGAGAATTTTAGGCCCGGTCAATTTTTCTACTTCGATATTTTCAATAACAGGCGGTAAGTCTTCTTCGTCTTTTTTTACCTCCTCGGCTATTACAGGTTGTTCTTCTTTCTTGGGTTCTTCAACTTTCTCTTCTTCTTTCTTTGTTTTTTTCTTCTTGGTCTCTGCCGGTATTTCTTCCGCTATTGGTTCTTCGGCAGGTTTTTCCTCTTTTTTCTTTACCAGTTTCTTAGGACGGGTAGAAGAATCAATGGCAGAAAGGTCAATCTTATCAAGCACTTTCGGCTTTTCGATTTCCGGGGCCTCCACTTTAACCACTACTTCTTCTTCCTTCTTCGGTACTTCAACCGGCTTCACCTCTTCCACAACAACAGGAATTTCTTCCGGTTTGGGTTCTTCTTTTTTAACCGTTTTCTTCTCCTCTTTCTTAAAGACAATCTCCTCTTCTTCTTTTTTCTTCTTGGCTTCTGCCGCAGCGCCTTTTGGAAGATCCACCTGGTCACTCTTCATCTTAGCGGCTTTATCACTCTGGAATTCCTGCTGCAGGGCACGGTACATGTCTTCCGTCAGCTTAGACGTAGGTTTCAGATCATCTTTGGGAAAACCTTTGCCAATAAGGTAGTCTATCAACGTATCCTGCCCCACGTTGAACTCCTTAGCAGCGGCTAATAATCTTGGAAGTTTTAATTCTGCCATTCAGTTTATTTAATTAATGTATCAATGTGCCGGAAGTTAGAAAATGGTTTCTCACCCGCACATTGCGTTATTCTTTTTCAAATTCTTCTTTCAGCACTTTTCTTACTTCAGCAATAGTCTCTTTCTCCAGGTCTGTTCTGCGTTCCAGCTCTTCTGCGGTAAGCTTCAATACGCTGCGGCCTGTATCACAACCAATCCTCTTCAGTTCATCAATAACCCACGCATCGATCTCATCGCTAAATTCATCGAGATCAATATCAAATCCTTCTTCTTCTTCTTCACTGTCGCGGTACACATCTATTTCATAACCTGTCAATTCACAGGCCAGTTTAATATTCACACCCCGCCGGCCGATAGCCAGGGAAACCTGGTCTGGTTTCAGGTACACATTTGCATGATGTCCTTCCTGGTCCAGTTCCATACTGGTGATCTTGGCTGGTGTCAGTGAGCGCTGGATCAAAAGTTGTGTATTACTGGTCCAGTTAATCACATCAATATTCTCATTCTTTAATTCACGAACGATACCATGGATACGGCTTCCTTTCATACCTACACAGGCACCAACGGGGTCGATACGGTCATCGTAAGATTCAACAGCTACTTTAGCCCTTTCTCCCGGATCACGAACGATTTTTTTGATAACGATAAGGCCATCAAAGATCTCAGGCACTTCTATCTCCAGTAATTTGGCCAGGAAGTCTGGCGAAGTTCTGGAAAGTATGATCACCGGGCTATTATTTTTCATATCCACTTTCTTCACCACGGCACGGATATTCTCCCCTTTTTTGAAATAATCCTGTGGGATCTGCTCACTTTTTGGCAAAATGAGTTCGTTTCCTTCTTCATCCAATAGCAAGATCTCTTTTTTCCAAACCTGGTACACTTCTGCACTGATAATATCACCAGTACGATCCCCATATTTTTTCGCTAAGACGTTTTTCTTTAAATCGCTGATACGGCTGGCCAGGGTTTGCTTAGCAGCTAAAATAGCACGGCGGCCAAAATCATAGAGGTCAATCTCCTGGTACAATTCTTCACCCACTTCAAAGTCGGGCTCGATCTTCACCGCATCGGTATAAGCGATCTGTGCCAGCGGGTCTTCCACTTGTCCGTCTTCCACGATCATCCGGCGTCGGATGATCTCCAGGTCACCCTTTTCGGCGTTAACGATAACGTCGAAGTTTTCATCACTGCCATATTTTTTACGCAGCAGTGTTTTGAAAACGTCTTCCACCACTTTCATCATCGTGGGGCGGTCAATATTTTCCGCATCCTTGAACTCCTGGAATGCCTCAATAAGATTGATACTTGCCATAGCAAAAAAAGATTTACGTTTTTTTGATTGTTGCCCCGGTATGTACCGGGATCAGGGCTGGTCCTGCCAGCCTCAATCAGAATTTAATTTGAATTTTTGTTGTTTTTATTTGATCAAATGGGATAGTATGTTGCACTATCTCTTTTTTCTTATTCTTTCCTTTTTCTTCTTCCAGCACGATCTCTCCTTCATTCACCAGCAGCAATTTCCCTTCCTTTTTCTCTCCTTCATTGGTCAGTACCTCCAGGAAGCGGCCGATATTCTTGGTATACTGGCGATGCATCTTCAAGGGCTCGTCCAGACCGGGAGAGGATACCTCCAGGGAAAAATCTCCACCCGGGAAAAAACTGTTCTCTTCAAGATCTTTATACAGTTTCCGGTTCAGCTGCACCAGTTTGTCAATACTGATTCCCTGGTCGGCGTCAATAAACACTTTCACATTATTGGTGGGTTTGATCTTCACTTCCACCAGGAAAAATCCGGGTTCCGGGCTGATCAATGCCTCCACTTTCTGCTCCAGGGCCTGTATTTGAGATTCGCTGTTCATAGTATACAAAAGAAGAAGGGAACGGCCTCGTTCCCTTCTATCTGCTATTTCCGCTGCAAATGTAAGGGAAATACCCTTTATCACCCAAATACTCTCTGCCGGTTAAGATTTCGGTAAACCATATCCAAAAACCGGTGGTGGCCCGCCAGCCCGTACTATCTTTACCGTATGAAATATGTTTTGTATGCCCTGCTGATCTGGTTCCTGTACCAGTTCATCTTTAAGTTGGTCATACCTGTGTACAAAACTACCAGGACGATCAAAAAGGGTTTCCGGGAAATGCAGGAAAAAATGAATGAGCAATACCAGCAGCAGCAAGCTCAGTCACAACCTTCTGCTGCTTATGCCGATAATAATAAGAATTCCAAAGCTCCCAGCGGTGATTATATCGATTTTGAAGAAGTGAAATAAGCTAGCTACCCTGCTTCATTTGCCGGGAATGCTGTCTTTTACACAGCGAAAACCGGTATGTTCAAGACCGGTATCGGGAGAGGTTTTCATCCGGGCACTAACCCTGTATCCTTTACAATAAGAAACATGGCACATAAATGAGCCTCCCCTGACTACTTTTTTGGGTATGGTTGGCTCCATCGGATCATAACTTGATTCGGGACCTTTGGGGTTAGCCACCAGCATCTTTTTTTTGGAAGAATAATGATCCGGCCTGTACCAGTCGCTGCACCATTCCCATACATTACCCGCCATATCATATAAACCCAACCCATTCGGTGCGAATGATTTTACCGGGGAAGACCTGTTGAATTGATCCCACCCTGTATTCTTATCCGGGAAGCTTCCCTGCCAGGTATTGGCCTTAGGTTTACCTTTTTCAGGATCTTCATTACCCCAGGTATATTTATTATCGGTACCAGATCTTGCTGCCATTTCCCATTCTGCTTCAGTGGGTAACCGTTTACCTGCCCATTTACAGTAGGCTACTGCATCATACCAGGAGATATGAACAACCGGGTAATTATCTTTTCCTTCAATCGTACTTCCCGGACCTTGCGGATGTTTCCAGTCGGCCCCTTCTTTCCAACTCCACCATTGTGCCACATCATTCAGAGGAACAGGTAATACCGGAGGCGTAAATACTAAGGAAGAGGCAACCAGCATACTTTCATCGGGCTTAGGAGTTCCGGGTGGTAATTGTTTTTTCAATTCTTCCCAGTCGGGTTTTTTCTCTGCTGTTGTGATATATCCTGTCGCATCAATAAATTTTTTGAACTGTGCATTGGTCACTTCGGTGATATCGATCCAGAATCCATCCAGTTTTACTTTATGTTGAGGATACTCGTCCGGCCTACCTTCTCCATCAGCAGCCCCCATCATATATTCACCTCCTTTGATCCAAACCATTCCTTCTGTTGAACCCGTTTCCCCTGCAACAATCAAACTATCATTATTCTTAACTGACAGCCGGGAAGGAAGATTTTGTTCACAGGAGATCATACTGTCTTTTGCTGTGGAACCCGTATTACTTTCGGAGGAGCAACTGCCTGTTGCTATTAGGATCATGACATATAATAAAATATAAGCCGCCCTCTTTATCATTTTATCAAAGTAATTTAAAAGCAGCTTCTTTCACATCGGCACTGCTGCCACCGATAAACAATTTAAATTCACCCGGTTCATAAATATATTGAAACTTATCATTGTAAAAACGAAGGTCATCAACTCCAACCGTAAACCGTATCTCTTTTGCTTCTCCTTTTTTCAGCAGTATCTTCTGAAACCCTTTCAGTTCTTTTACAGGCCTTACTACCGACCCGGTGATATCTCTTATATATAATTGAACCACTTCTTCGCCATCATACTCACCTGTATTTCGCACTGTAACAATCGCACCCATTTTTTCTCCGGGCTTGAATTGTTTTTTACTCAGCCTGATCTCGCTGTATTCAAATTTCGAATACCCAAGTCCAAAACCAAACGGGTATTTAGGATGAATAGAAAGATCAATATAAGCCGAACGGTAAAAACGGTCACTGTCACTGGTGGCCGGGCGTCCCGTGTTATAATAATTATAATAGATCGGAATTTGTCCCTCTGTTCTGGGAAAACTCATAGGTAATTTACCGGAGGGATTATAATCACCAAATAGTACATCCGCCATGGCATTACCCGCTTCGGTTCCCAGCCACCAGGTGTAGATAATAGCCGGAACATGATCAGCTGTCCAATTGAAGATCAGCGGACGACCTGCACTGATCATCACTACCACCGGCTTACCGGTTGCCATTACTGCTTTGATCAATTCTTCCTGCACTCCGGGCAACTGGATACTGCTCCTGCTCTTGGCTTCTCCGCTCATATCCCTCGCCTCCCCCACACTGATGATAATAAAATCTGCTTCGTTAGCCACAGCAGCTGCTTCAGCAAAACCTGCTCGTACTGTATCATTAATGTTACAGCCTTTGGCATATAATAATGTCGTACCGGCGTTTATCTTTCGCTGTACTCCTTCCCAGAGAGAAGAAATTCTTGCCGTATCATCGGGCCAGTCATAACTCCAGAAACCATTATTATCGGATTTGGCCTTGGCAAAAGGTCCAATGAGTGCAATTTTTTTAGTTTGCTTGCTGAGAGGTAAGAAGTGGTTATCATTCTTTAAAAGCACAATGCTTTTTTTCGCCATATCCCTGGTCACTTTTATATGCTCCGCATTATTCCATTGTGTCCTCTCTCTTTCTTCATTACAATATTTAAAAGGATCATCAAATAAACCCATTTCAAATTTCTTTTTCAGGATACGTCTTACCGCATCATCGATCACAGCCATTTTCACTTTCCCTTCTTTTACCAGTGTAACCAGGTGTTTGATATAACTACGGCTTTCCATATCCATATCACTGCCTGCGTTGGCTGCCTGCATGGCCGCTTCATAATTATCTTTTGAAAAACCATGATTGATCATCTCTCCCACACTACCCCAGTCGCTCACTACAAAGCCTTTGAATTTCCATTCGCCTTTTAAGAGGTCTCGTTGCAAATATTTATTCCCCGTAGCCGGAATTCCGTTCAGGTCATTAAATGAATTCATGAATGTGGCAGCACCAGCATCAGCTGCTGCTTTAAACGGCGGCAGGTAAATTTCATGGAGCATCCGCAAACTCATATCCACTGAATTATAGTCCCGGCCACCTACCGCAGCTCCATAGGCTGCAAAATGTTTGGCACAGGCCATCACTGCATCTGTGTTACCTAATCCTTTTCCCTGGAAGCCTTTTACTCTTGCTTTGGCGATCAGCGAACCGAGATAGGGATCTTCGCCTGCACCTTCCATCACTCTTCCCCACCTGGGGTCACGGGCAATATCCACCATCGGGGCGAAAGTCCAGTGTACACCTACGGCTGCTGCTTCCGTAGCAGCTATTCTTGCTGATTGTTCAATTGCAGTGATATCCCAACTGGCTGCTTCACCCAATGGAATGGGGAAAATAGTTCTGTATCCATGTATCACATCCTGCCCAAATAATAAAGGGATCTTCATTCTTGACTGCAGGGCCAGTTGCTGCAGGTCTTTTGTTCTTGCCACACCGGTCACATTCAACATAGATCCCACTTTACCTTCTTTTATCTGTGACAACAGGTTGTCATCGTTGGTCAACGGACCTGTGGCTGCCCAGGGGCCATTGTATTGGTTCATCTGACCCACTTTTTCTTCTAGTGTCATTAGTTTTAAAACAGAATCAACTTTCTGATCAATAGTTTTTTTCTGTGAAAAGGCAACAACAGCTAGTAATGACAATGCCGTACAAAGCGGTATTTTTTTAAGCAGCACATTTTTCATCCCGTATATAATTTACTATTCTTATTAAAAATCAGGGTTTTAGTTTCTCACCGTAAATAATGGCTTCATTCAGTACCACATCAGCGATTTTATTGGGATTGAGTAACCTGAACTGAAGCTGATGCTTAGCAGCAGGTAAATCATATTTCCAGAAAATCTCATTCCGTCTTGACAAATAATTGAACGGCATAGCCAATGTATCTTTTTTCTCATTCAAGCTCACTTCAATATTGAATACCACATCCGTGATCTTTTCCCAGGAGTTACTGCAATATCCTGTAATAACTATACCTGTTCCTTCAAATATATATCCTAACGTATCAGTTAATGTTTTCCCGATCCTGTTCCTCGCTTTCGGTACCAGGCCTGCAAAGGATTCTTCCATTTTTACCGGCCTGGGTGTTTGGTAAATAATGGTAACACTGGTATCTTTTACTGAGCCACCATTCTTTTCAATAATAGCAGTGGCATGCTTATTACCAATTGCATATACATTATTCAGTGAGATACTGGTGTATTTAAACGACATATCTTCCACTTCATATAAATTTTTCTTCCATTGCTCCGGGATATTCTTGTAACCAATTACGGTTCCCAGGATACCGGCGGCAGAAGATGGATTACAATCCGAGTCCTGTCCACAGCGGGTAGCTATATTCATTGTTTTTTCAAAATCGCCATTACCATATAGCAACCCTATAATGACATAGGCTGCATTTACTTTTGCATCAATATTGAACGGGCTCATCACACCATCAGGGCAACCAATATCTTCCGTCCATTTCTTTTGCACTTCAAACCAAGTAGCTTTCCAGTCATCGGGATATTGCTTATGCCAGCGGATCACATCATTCATACATTGATAGAACTGGCTTTCTACCGGAATTGATTTCAACCCTTCTTTTACAATAAAACTGATATCCCCAGATACAAAAGCCAGGCTGTACATGGAAGCAATATACACACCACCGTACCAGCCGTCTCCATAATTCATAATATGGCCGATTTTATCACAAATAGCTGCTGCTGTATTGGGCATACCGGGTGACATCAACCCTGCAAAATCGGCTTCAATCTGGAAGTCAATACAATCCGCATGCGGGTTATTTAACCAATGCCCGGATTCCGGCGGCATTATGCCTTGTAAAATATTATACCGTCCTGATTGATTAGCATGCCATAGCGGATAAGGGGCTTTCGCATATGCTATGGCAAAAGAATCTACTGGCGCATCAAACCCGGCTTTTTCAAATACATCCACGAAGGTGAGATCCATATAAATATCATCATATAAACCGGGAGATGTTTCGTACCAGTGTTTGATATAACCATCAGGCCAAGCAATCTGTTGATAATCCTGTATCATAGTTCCCAGGTATTTGAATTCCGTAGGCCCCCCATAAGTAACACCAATAGTTTGCCCGGCCCAACCTCCTTTGATCTTATCCTGTAAATCGAAACGACTGATAGTCATGGACTGATTATCCTGCAATCCTTGTTGCCTTTCCTGTTTACAGGAGCCTATAAAGATGGCTATAGACAAAAGGTGAAATAGTTTTTTTCTCATACTTATAGTTTATAACAAGTGGCGTGGTAACCAATATTTACTTCTTTTTTGTTTTCTCCAACAGCAATTCCGGTTCATTTGTTGTTATAAAATCAAACCCGCTTTTCAATAACCAATCCATAGTTTCCGCATCATTCACTGTCCAGGCATTTAAAATAAGTTTGTGTGTTTTTGCCTCCTGTATCCAAACGGGATTCTTTTTGAACACTGAGAAATGATAATCAGCACCTGCAATTCCATCCGCCTTTAATTGTTCCGGTGATTTTTCCCCGTTCAGGTACTGTGTTGATGCTGCAGGATCTATCTCGATCACTTTCTTCAGGATGTCGTAATCAAAACTGATGTACACCGTTATCGGAGCTGCATTTAATTCCTTTACCAGCTCAACTGATCTTTCCGCAATCTGTTTACCTCTTTCTTTACTAATGCCGGAAGGCTTGATCTCCAGTACCAGCCTTGTCAGTGTATTATTCTCCAGCCCGGCCAGTATATATTCCCGGAGTGTTGGCAGTTTTTCGCCATTTGATAATTTATATTGACTCAATTCCGCATAGCTTGTTTTCTCGATCTCCAGTTTATTGAAATGCGGGTCGTGGTTAATGATCAATGAATCATCGGCAGTCATCCGCACATCAAATTCTGAGCCGGTACATTTCAAACGGATTGCTTCTTTCAGCGAAGCGATTGAATTTTCAGGAAAGCCATTCTTTTTAAAAGCGCCACGATGGGCAACAACAGGGTTAGCGGCAAATTTCTTACTCATACTATTCTTTCTTACTGTGGCGCAGGATATCAATAAGCTAACCCCTGCACTTAAGAAAAATATATTTATTCCCCTGTAATTCATTAGTTCGGTTTTAAACTCAATTTAACCAGGAAACCTCCACCCGGGGCCATTATTAAATCATATATCACTGATTTATTGACCAGAGTTTCATTCAAAACATAGTCGCTGCCATAATTATCTGCATTGACCCCGTCTTTACAAACAGTAATACTGTAGCTTCCTGCTGCCAGGAAATCCAAGGGTAATTGAATATCTCTTTCCTCACTGTTATTCAACCCTGCTACAAACCAGTCGCTGCCTTTTCTTCTTGCGGTAACAATGTACTCACCAATTTTTCCCTGTAAAATCCTTGTTTCATCCCATACAGTTGGAATGCTTCCCAATAATTCCATGAAAGCCGGTTCCTGCCATCCCTGGCTGATATTACCGCTGAAAATCTGTAAAGGGCTGTCATACACTACAAACATAGCCAGTTGGTGACAACGGGTACCGATACTCATCGGGTTTTTGCCAATGGGCCTGAACTGGTCTTTTTGCGCATTCAGTAAAAGACCGGGTTCATAATCCAAGGGCCCAGCCAGCATCCGGGTATAAGCAATGGCTACATTATGTTCCGGAGTAGCAAGTTCGCTCCAGATATTCCATTCAGCTCCCAACACTCCTTCTTGTGTGATGGCATTCGGCCAGGTACGGTTAAATCCCTTGGGCGGGTAAGCTCCATGAAACATCACTGCAATTTTATGATCAGCGCAGGCTTTCGCAATCCGGTGATAGAAATTAACCATCGGCTGATCATCACGATCCATAAAATCGGTCATGATAGAAGCAATTCCCCATTTATTAAACTGCTTTAATGCACTGTCCAATTGTTTATCCAGGGTGGAGCATAGTGTCCACAACATCAGCCGGATATTATTTTTATTTGCATAAGCCACCAGCTCCTCCATATTAATATCGGGGTTGATCTTAAAAAGATCCTTCACATCACTCCATCCGGCATCCAGCATTACCTGGTCAAAACCGAAGCGTTTGGCAAAATCAATATAATATTTATAGGTAGCGGTATTGATCCCGGCTTTGAATGGAATATTAAAAAGGTTTATGCCGGTGATCCATTCATCCGTACCCTTACCATATTTTATCCAGGAAGGATCGCTTATCTGCGATTCGTCTCCTAAAATATACAACAGGTCATTTACCGGAAGCTCAATATCATTCTTTGCCACCAATATGGCCCGCCAGGGCAGCAGCCTTGTTCCCTTTGTCCGGGCAATATAATCTGCTCTCTCCGTGACTACATATTGCGGGAAATCTCCTTCCATTAATTGCTCATTCTTCGGGTAGGGTGCAAATACAGCTTCTAAAGCATTATCCTTTTTTTGCAAAAACATCCCGGGATAATCATAAATACCCGCATCGGAGATGGCAAGCAAGTAACCACTGGGTAAAGAAATCGTAGCTGGTGTGTACGTAAGCATCGTATCAGCGATAGCAGCTAATTTTTCCTTTTTATATACGGCTTCGAAACTGGTATGAAACCGGTCCACATTTTGGCGCTTATCCATATGGGCAAACCAAACAGCTGCCTTCTTATCCAGCTCAAATAAAGCCGTTTCATTCGTTATACTAACGGAGTCTCTGAACCGCAGGCCAATACGATACGCCATGCCATTATCATACAACCGGAATATGACCGAAAAGGGTTGTTTAAATACCAGTTCCAGTTGCTGGTAATTATTTTGAATAACAGGTTTACGATAAGGTATTGGAACAATTACAGATTCATTGAGCCGGCTGTATTTCTTTTGGGCAACAGCCAGCCGGTTTGATAACTGCTGACCATTACTTAATTTGATATCAACCGAAGAAGAAGATTGCAGTAACTGGCTCCCGGCAAATAAGCTATAGGAGAGCTTTTCATTCGTATTCACTTCAAGCCGCAGTGATGAATCCGGCGAATACAAAACGAAAAGCTGCTGAGAAGATCCTACAGTACTTAACAACAATATCCAACAAATTGTAAGCAGGTATCTCATCAGCAGCTTTTTACTGAATGAATAGTTTTATTTTATCCAGTTTACTTTGCTTTTTTTCACATCCCTTGAATTGCCGCCGATCATGATCTCAAAATCACCGGCTTCCCAATCATATTTCAGATCGTAATTATAAAATTTCAGGTCTTCCGGGGTGATGCTGAAAGAAACCGTTTTAGTTTCACCGGCTTTCAGTTCTACTTTTTGAAAACCTTTCAGTTCTTTCACTGGTCT
>CALRSN020000031.1:0-11577 GCA_943370865.1 Bordetella parapertussis | reverse complement strand
TACCGAGCTGCAAGGCTTCTGCCGGGGTTTCAAAACCGGCCCCGCAAATGATACCGGAGCAACCGATGAGACTTTTATTGAACAGTTCTTTATTCACCGGGATGAACAGAACGTTCTTCTCTTTATGTATGGTTGTTGTTTCCCGGCTGAAGACCTCGAAACGAAAAGCTGGTAAGGCCTGCAATAAATGAAGCAACTGTGCTTCGCACCAGGAAGGAAGGTAGACCGTGATATGGCCTTTGTCAACCGACGTAGCATCAATGATGGATTGTTTGACCACCGCCCCGAATATATTTTCATCATAGCTTTCAAAATGAAAGCCGGTATGATGAGCCGCTTTTACATAATTCTTCAGCAACCATTCGCCGTGCAGGCTTTTCTTTGCCGGCCTGGGTGTGAGGTCAGATTGAAAACTGGCCTGGTGACCAAAATGGATGGACCGTATTTTTTTCCTTGCACAGGCAATGCCGGTGATAAAATCAAAATCATTCAGTACCAGGTCATATTTCTCCACGGGCAGATCTCTTATTTCTTCCCAGAGTTCCACCGGGCGAAGTTGCTTCACGGTATGCCAATAATTCAATCCTCCCTTCCGGTTATAATAGAGACTGATGCCTTTGCTGCGGTATTTTACCGGTGCATCCAGTAACAGGTTACTGTTATCGCCACTCAGGAAAATATCAACGATGCCATAGCGCTGCAGGTGGGGCAGCAATTCCATCGCCCTGCTGATATGTCCATTGCCTGTGGCCTGTACAGCATAAAATATTTTCATATTGGAGTGTTTAGGCGTGTAAGGAATGCAGGTAATAATTGATTTCATTGCTCATCACATCCGGTTGTGTTTTTACCTGTTTAATATCAATCGTCTTCATCTTGTTTTCATCATAGTGGTAGATATGCCACTCTTTATCATAATACTCCAGTGCCGTCAGGTGTTCTATCCAGTCGCCGGAATTGAGATAGGTCACTTTCCCCAGTGCTGTTTCAATGGTTCTCTTTTTAGGCTGGTGAATATGACCACAGATAACATAATCATATTTTTTTTCGATGGCCAGTTCGGCCACCAGGGTTTCAAATTCATCAATGCGTACAATAGATTCATTCACCCGTTGCATCACTCTTTTGGATAAGGAGATGCGTTCCCGCCCCATTAGTTTCATGGCCCGGTTGATCATCCTGTTAAATCCCAGTAAAACAGCATAGCCGTTGCTGCCCATCCGGGCCCAGAATCTTGCACTGCCTTTGGTGGTATTATCAAATGCATCACCATGAAAGATCCAGGTCATTTTGCCATCGATCTCGATCACTATTTTATCAGTGAGTTGCAGGTTGCCGAGTTGCAGATCATTATAGCGGCGCAGGTTCTCATCATGGTTACCGGTAATATAGATCACCCTTGTTCCGGAAGCCAGTAACTGGAAGATCTCTTTGACCACCGCCATATGTGGTGGCGGGAAATAATGTTTGCTGAACTGCCATACATCAATGATATCACCATTCAGTACCAGTAACCTGGGTGAGATGCTTTTGAGATAGGTCAGTACTTCAGCAGCCCGGCTTCCATAAGTGCCTAAATGCAGGTCGGAGATCACAGCCACATCAACAGGTCTTTTTTGCATGAGTGCGGTTTGATAAATATCCCGCTTTACTACTACCTGCATGTTTCCGGGTGGTTATCTGTATATGAGTTAAAGGTTAAGGAAATATTATGCTGTAGCGGTTTTTCAACTCAAACGATTGCTCCGCTTAAAATAACAGCGGCTTGTTACTTCAATATTATCATTTTAAAAGATGGTATTGTGTTCATGTTTCAATAACCATTCGTTCATGTGGCGGTAAGAGTTTCTTCATATTCAACCGGCAATTTCGCATCTCAATCGGATGGGTTACTAAAAACTAAAATCACTGGCTTATGTGTTTACAAAAAAATTCTCTATTCAAATTTTATTTACTTACCGGTTTACTGCTAATGCTGTCATATATCAGTATGGCGCAGTCATCCATTACCGGCAAAGTGGTATCTGCTGAGAACCAGCAACCGGTTTCCGGGGCTACCGTTATTGTGAAAGGAACAAAAATCCAAACCACGACGGATAATGCGGGAACTTTTAAAATTAATGCAGCAGAGAACGCCATGTTGCAGATCAGTAATGTGGGTTTTATCCCCCAGGAAGTAAAAGCGGCTGATGCTGCTTCAATTATGTTACAAGTGGATTCAAAGAATCTTGATGAAGTGGTGGTAACGGCATTGGGTATTAAAAAAGAAAAAAAGAAACTGGGTTATTCTATCCAGGAAGTAAAGGGAGAAGACCTGACCGTAGCCAGGGAGACCAATGTAGTGAACCAACTGGCGGGTAAAGTAGCTGGTGTTACGGTTGTGGGAAGCCCCTCCGGCATCGGTGGTTCTGCCCGGGTGTCAATCCGTGGTGAACGTTCTGTTGACCTGAATAAGAACCAGCCACTCTATGTTATTGATGGTGTACCGGTAAGTAATTCTATTACGGGAGCTTCTGGTCGTGGTAACCTGGAAGTGGATTTTGGAAATGGTGCCAGCTTTATCAACCCGGATGATATTGAAAGCCTGAGTGTACTAAAAGGACCGGCTGCTGCTGCATTGTATGGTTCAAGAGCAGCCAATGGTGTGATACTGATCAAAACTAAAAGCGGAAAGAAACAAAAGGGAATTGGTATTGAAGTGAGCAGTAATCTTACATTAGAGTCTGCTTTGAAATTACCCAAGTATCAAACCGTATACGGGCAAGGAAATGGTAGTGGTGGTGCTTTCGCCTTTGTGAATGGTGGCGGTAGTGGTTTAGCAGATGGAACGGATGAAGGTTGGGGTCCTGCTTTTAACGGGCAGTCTTACCCGCAGTTTAACTCTCCCCGCACACTGAACGGACAAGTAATTCCTTTTACCGGTGGCGATCTGAATGCCCCTCCCGGATCAGTGATCACGGCTACTCCCTGGGTGGCGGATAAAGATAATTTAAAGAACTTCTTACAAACCGGGACCACATTCACTAATAATGTAGCCCTGGTGGGTGGTAATAAAGACGGTGATTTCAGGCTCAGTTATACCAACCTGGATCAGAAAGGAATTGTACCCAATACCGATCTTACAAGAAATACATTGTCTCTCTCCGGCGGCTATAATCTTACCAATAAATTATCTGCTAAGGCTTTTGTAAGTTATATCAAGAGTGAAAGCGATAACAGGCCTTCGATCAGTTATGGTACGGAAAGTATCATGTATTTGTTCAACTGCTGGTTACCCGCCTCTGTGAAAGTGAGTGATATGAAAAGATTATGGCAACCCGGCCTGGAAAACCAGAAACAATATAGCTGGAACTATAACTACCATGATAATCCTTACCTCACCGTGATGGAAAATACGAATGGCCAGTACTACGACCGTATCATTGGTAATATCATTTTAAAATATGATTTCACGAACTGGCTCAGCTTGCAGGTGCGTACTGCCACCGACTGGAGTAACGAACGCCGTGAATACCGCCGCGGATTCAGTACACAGCGTTTTCCTTTCGGGCAATACCGGGAAACGGATATCGTGAATGAAGAACGAAATACCGATTTCCTGTTCACCCTGAACAAGAATATCAATAGCGATTTCAGCATCAACGGAACCCTGGGTGGAAACCAGATGCGCCAGGTATCAAGATTCAAAGAAGAAGTAGCAGGGCAGTTGAATATACCCGGTATTTACAGTTTGAATAACTCAAGAATTGCACTGGTGGTTGAACAAAGCAATGTGGCGAAAAGAATCAATAGTCTTTATGGCTCTGCAGGCGTTTCCTGGAAAAACAAAATCTTCTTAGATATAACTGGTCGTAATGACTGGAGCAGTGCCTTAACATTGCCTGAAAACCTGAAAGCATTCGGTACAGAAGATAATTCCTATTTCTATTCTTCTGTTGCTCTCAGTGGTATCGTCAGCGATATGATCAAATTACCGTCTGTGATCAGCTTCCTGAAACTGAGAGCCAGTGTGGCACAGGTGGGTAATGATACCGATCCATTTGCCTTCACGCAAACTTATAACCGCAGTGAACCCTTTGGTGCTGCACAGATCTATGGTGAAACCAGCAGCCTGGCTAACCTGAACCTGAAACCAGAGATCAGTTCTGCCTACGAATTTGGTACCGATATCCGTTTCTTCAGCAACCGACTGGGTATTGATATCACGTATTACCAGAGCCGTACCAAGAACCAGATCCTGAATATTCCTTTGTCCAATACCAGTGGTTATAATACCCGGAAGATCAATGCCGGTTTAATTAAGAATAATGGTATCGAGATCATGCTGACTGGTTCTCCCATTAAAAAGAAGAACCTGACCTGGGATGCTTTTGTCAACTTCTCTGCGAACAGGAGCAAGGTGCTGGAATTAAGCGATGGTCTTACCAATTATGTAATGGCCAGCCGCCGGGTAAGTGTGGAAGCAAGGGTTGGTGAAAGAATGGGCGACCTGTATGGAATTGGTTTTGCAAGAGTGCAAAGTGATGATCCTACAAAACCTTATTATGATGCATCCGGTCAATATGCCGGCCAGATGGTATTCGGTGCCAATGGCCGCCCGATTGCCACTACGAACCGTATCAAACTGGGTAATTATAATCCCGACTGGTTAATGGGTATAGGCAACAGCCTTAATTATAAAGGTATCCGCCTCAGTTTCCTTTTTGATATCCGCCAGGGAGGTGAATTATATTCTGAAACACAAACAGTAGGTCGTGAAGGTGGTATCATTACTGAAACACTACAGGGCCGTGCAGATGGTTATGATTTGAGTAAAGAAGGTAACGGAGTGGTTGGACAAGGTGTTGTATTTTCTAATGGAACAAGCGGCACTATCAGTGCGAATACAAGAAAAGTAACGGCAAGGGAATGGCATACCGCCTGGACAGGTGGCCGCAGTATTGCAGAAGGTGTGATGTATGACGCTTCATTTGTGAAGCTGCGTGAATTGCAGATCGGTTATACGATTCCTGATAAAGTATTTGGTAAACTGCCCATACGGGGAATGACCATCTCTTTAGTAGGACGTAATCTTTTCCTCTGGGATAATGTACCGCATATAGATCCGGAAACCATGTCTTACTCCGGTGGAACAGCTTTACCGGGTATTGAATACATGAGTTTGCCTTCTACCCGCAGTTACGGTGTCAACCTCAGTTTCAAATTATAATCAACGATCAAACTAAAAATTACAAACAATGAAACTGTTCAAACTAACAATACCTGTACTGGCAGTGATGGTGCTGATCGCTGCCTGTACCAAAGATTTTGCCGATACAAATACCAACAATAATAATCCTACCGCTGTAACACCTGATCTTTTATTAAGTGGTGTGATCAAAAGTACCATGGACCAGCAGGTGAGTGAAGCCTGGGGAATCGGTAATATCGTGGTGCAGCATCATGCCAAGATCCAGTTTGTAAACGAAGACCGCTATGGATGGACCGAACAAAATGGTATCTGGAACAATGTATATGGTAACTACCGGAATCTCCAGAATATATTCACCGCTGTGGAAGGCAATGAAAGCAATCCTTATTATGGTGTTGGGCTGGTACTGAAATCATGGATGTTCTCCTTAGTTACGGATGCCTATGGTGATGTTCCCTATTCAGAAGCCGGTAAGGGTAAAGTAGGCGGTATTTATCAACCGGTTTATGATAAGCAGGAGGATATTTATACCGGCATTCTTGCTGATCTGAAAAAGGCAAATGAAGTATTGGCCACGGCAGGTACCACGTTAAACGGCGATATCTTATATGGTGGTGGTGCAACAGGCGTGGCTAAATGGAGAAAATTAGCCAATTCACTTCGTTTGCGTTACCTGCTGCGTTTATCCAAAAAGAAAAATGTAAGTGCAGAGATGCAGGCCATAGTAAGTGATCCGGTGAATAATCCCATTTTTACCGGCAACGCTGATAATGCAGAGCTGAAATACTTAGCAGCCGCTCCTAACCAGTGGCCGTTGTATGGAACCCGTGTTGGTTCATTTGATGAATTCAGGGTGAGTAAAACACTATCTGATCGTCTTACTGCATTAAGTGATCCGAGATTAAAAGTTTTCGGCAGACCCACACAAGCTTCTGTGGCAGCAGGAACACCTGTTATACAAGGTGTACCGAACGGATTGAGTGATGTGGATGCCCTGGCTTATAATGGTGGTGTACAGGGTGTGTCGAGAGTGGGTTATACGTTTGCCTGCCTGGTTTGTAATGATAACGGGCAGGCAGCTCCTGTACCGGATGCACCAAGAGCATTACTGATGACCTATGCAGAATTGCAATTCATACTTGCCGAAGCCCGCCAGAAAGGATTTATTACTACCGGTGCAGCAGATACCTACTATAACAATGGTATCACGGCCAACTTTGCTTACTGGCAATCGGTAGTGCCCGCTGCATATAACCTGAATGTGGCGATGCCTGCCGGTTATTTAGCACAAGCCGATGTTGCATTAACAGGAACAGATAACGAAAAGCTGGCGAAGATCGCTTTACAAAAATGGGTATCTCTTTATTTCAATGGCCTCGAAGCCTGGTTTGACTGGAGAAGAACCGGTATGCCAGCGATTACTCCAGGCCCGGCCAACCTGAATAATAACAAAGTACCGGTTCGGTATATCTATCCTTTATCAGAACAATCATTGAACGGAACGAACAGGGCTGCTGCAGTACAAAGACAAGGAACTGATGATCTGAACACAAGACCCTGGATCGCACAATAGTCGTCTCTCAGCAGAGCAGTTTTCTCATATTTTGCAATCGTCATGCATTTAGTCCGGGGCGAAACTTTTCCAGGTTTCGCCCCTTTTTTAAACAGAACCCGATGAATAGGAAAATGATATTGTTGATTTGTATTTCAGTGTGGCTGCAACAACTCAATGCGCAACCTGTTGAGACAGGAAAAACCTTACCCGCCTGGCAAAAAGGTTTTTTAGATATACATCATATCAATACCGGCCGGGGGAATGCAGCTTATTGTATTTTTCCCGATGGCACTACAATGCTGATTGATGCAGGAGAACTTTCTCCATTGGACGACAGAACGTTTACCAAACGCAATGCGGAGATAAGACCTGACTCCACAAAGAAGCCTTTTGAATGGATCGTACAATATATACAACAAGTCGCACCCTCTTTTAACAACCGTTCAATTGATTATGCACTGATCACTCATTTTCATGATGATCATTTTGGAGCCTGGTATCCAACCGCACCCCGTTCAGCATCCGGGACATTTTTATTGACGGGGATTACCGGTGTTGCAGACAGATTGCCTGTGAAAATATTGATTGACCGGGGCTATCCGGAGTATAACTATCCGTATGCTATCAAAAGATTGGCGCAGCAATACGGCGGTGGCGAAATTGAATTCGGGCATACCATGCAAAACTATTTTGCATTCATAGCTGAAAAGGAAAAGCAGGGAATGAAGCTGGCCTCTCTGAAAGCCGGTACCCGTAAACAAATTCATCTTCTTAAAGAACCGGTAGCCTATCCTTCATTTTTTGTGCAGAATGTAAAAGCGAATCAATGGATCTGGAGGGGGAACGACAGTGCTGTGCAACAACATTTTCCTGCTATTGATAGCAATAACCGGAAAACATGGCCGGATGAAAATAGCTTAAGCCTTGCGCTGACCATTAACTATGGCCCTTTCACCTATTATACCGGCGGAGATAATCCCGGAACTATTTTTCCCGGTGATAATCCTTTGCGGGATGTGGAAACACCCATTGCCAAAGCAGTGGGTGAAGTGGATATTGCCACCATGGATCATCATGGTAACCGGGATGCGGTGAATGAATATATGGTGAAGACATTACAACCTGTAGTATGGATCGGGCAAAGCTGGTCCTCCGATCATCCCGGGCATGAGGTGTTGTTGCGTATCATGAATCAGCATATCGTACAGGGGCCAAGAGATCTGTTTGCCACTAATATGCTCGAAGCGAATCAACTGGTGATCGGCCCATTAGTTGACAGGGCTTATAAAAGCCAGCAGGGGCATATTGTAGTAAGAGTGCTGCCCGGCGGTACTACTTATTATATCATCATACTGGACGACAGTAAAACAACAATGCCGGTGAAAGCCGTGTTCGGTCCTTATACTTCCAAAGCCAATAAAAATAATTCTCACAGCAATAATTAACCAGTTATGAAAAAAATTATTAGTACGCTTTTCTACTTATTTATTCTTGTACCTGTATTTGCTCAACCGGGTAAATCGGAAAACATAGTCGTGGTAACCATGGATGGGCTCCGCTGGCAGGAAATATTTGCTGGTGCGGATAGTATGTTGACATATGATACTGCGGCGAAGTACAGTATCAAATATGTACAAAGAAATTTCTGGGCAGCTGATGCAACGGCAAGAAGAAAAAAACTCATGCCTTTTTTCTGGTCGGAGATTGCTTCCAAAGGAATCTTACTCGGTAACAGGAACTATGGCAATTATTTCAATAATGCCAATCCTTATTGGTTTTCCTATCCGGGATACAACGAAATTTTTACCGGTTATCCTGATACAGCCGTTAATTCAAACGATAAGATCCCCAACAAGAATGAAAATGTATTTGAATTCCTGAATAAGCTCCCTGAGTTCAAGGGCAGAACAGCCGTCTTTGGTTCCTGGGATGTATTTGCTTCCATTTTTAATGAAGGCCGTTCCGGCTTATTGGTGAATGATGGTTTCAGGGATTTAAAAGGCAACCTTACTGAAAAACAAAAATTGTTCAACCGCCTGCAGCATGAAATGCCTGATCTTTTTCATGGCGGCGAAAGATTAGATGCCGCTACATTCAATATTGCTTTTGAGTACATGAAAGAGAATAAGCCGAAGTTGATCTTTTTCGGATTGGGTGATACCGATGAGTTTGCCCATGCAGGCCAATATGATTATTACCTGGATGCAGCACAAAAATCAGATGCCTGGATAAGGCAGATCTGGGACTATATCCAATCAACTCCTGGTTACAAGGATAAAACAACACTGATAATTACTACAGATCATGGGAGAGGGTTGGCTGAAGGAAGTAACTGGCGGCATCACGGCAGTAAAATAGCAGAAGCGAGTGAAATGTGGATGGCAGCTATCGGGCCTTCAGTAAAACCGGTTGGAGAAAGTAAACAAAAAGCACAGGCTTACCAGGGACAGATCGCTGCCACGATCGCAGCTATGCTGGGCAAGGAGTTCAAACCGGCTCACCCCGTATTACCTGCATTAACACTGAATAGTAAATAATATAACTATGGAAACAATCAGCATGGATAAACAAAGCGCCGAAGAAACAGCCGCATTGATCATCGGCCTGTATGCACAATACGGAAATGAGGATTATATCGGTGAACCTGTTTCCCAAATAGAACACATGTGCCAGGCTGCCCAATTAGCCGAAGCAGAAGGATATGATGAGCCGGTGATATTGGCTGCTTTCTTTCATGATATCGGGCATCTTTGCGAGCATATCATGCCCGTGAAGCAGATGGATGGCTATGGCGTGGTGGATCATGAAAAACTGGGAGCTGATTTTTTACGGGAAAAAGGATTTGCTGAAACCATTGCTTCCCTCGTGGAAAATCATGTACAGGCCAAGCGATACCTCACCTATCATTTCCCGGAATACTATGATCAGTTGTCAGCAGCCAGTAAACAAACACTGGCTTTCCAGGGGGGACCCATGACACTGGAAGAAGCGATGGCGTTCGAAGCCGATCCTTTATTTGATCTTCATATCAAACTGAGAAGATGGGATGAAAAAGCCAAACTGGAGCAGCAGCCTTTACCGGCATTGGATAAATACAAAGAAATGATCATCCGTCACCTGCTGGCACAGAATTAAGAGTTTGTTCATGCTGGCTTAACAGCACTGCTGTTGCTTCCGGCTACCTTTCCAAAAATCTTTTTATGTCTATACGACTCGCAGTTTTTGATATTGCCGGCACCACGGTACAGGATGAGGGCTCTGTTGCCAATGCCTTCCGGAATGCGTTTGTAAAGAACGGGTATGCGATCAGCCTGGAGGATACCCATCCTTATATGGGGGTAAAAAAGATCATGGCGGTGCGGATGATGCTGGAAAAACTGGGTGAAGAGTTTACGGATGCTGACGTGGAAGACATCCATACCGATTTTGTGAACGAGATGGTTGACTATTATGAGTATGATCCTTCCGTAAAACAATTTGCCGATACCGAAGATGTTTTTTTGCAGCTGAAGGAAATGGGAGTGCGGATCACCCTCAACACTGGTTTTCCAAAGATCATTGCCGATACGATCGTTAACCGGTTTCAATGGAAAGAAAAAAACCTGGTGGATGATTATATCGCCAGCGATGAAGTGGAAAATGGACGACCTGCTGCTTTGATGATAGAAGAGCTCATGCAAAGAGCCGGTATTGAAGACCCGATGGAAGTAATTAAAGTAGGTGATACGTTTGTGGATATTGAAGAAGGCAGAAATGCCGGTTGCAAATATATAGTAGCCGTTACTACCGGTTCGGGAACCAAAGAAGAATTAGAGGAATATGCACCCACGCATATTATCAGCAGCCTTTCTGAACTACCGGTAATACTGCAGTAATGAGCTCATCCTCCACTTCTGCTAAACGACCGGAATGGCTGGCAACGGTACTGGCGGCTGTTGCGGCTTTTTGTGTTTACACTTCTATGTATGCATTTCGTAAACCTTTTACGGCAGCCGGTTTTGAGCAAAACCAGTTATGGGGGATTGATTACAAGATCTGGTTAGTAATCGCACAGACCATTGGCTATACGATCAGTAAATTTTTTGGTATCGGTTTTATCGGGGGACTGAGCAATGAAAAAAGAGCTATCGCTATCATTAAACTGATCGCTGTGGCCTGGATCGCTTTATTATTCTTCGCTATTTTTCCCGCACCCTATAATATTATTTTTTTACTGATCAATGGTTTGCCGCTGGGTGTTATTTATGGTTTGGTGTTCAGCTACCTGGAAGGAAGAAGAACCACTGAATTGCTGGGGGCTGTGCTGGCCACCAGTTTTATTTTTGCTTCCGGCTTCACACAAAGTGTAGGCAAGTATGTAATGTTATCATGGGGAATCAGTGAATGGTGGATGCCCTGGGTTACCGGGCTCTTGTTTTTTCCACCCCTTGTTTTTTTTACCTGGCTGCTGGAAAAAACCCCGGCACCTGATTACCGGGATGTGAATGAAAGAACACAACGTTTACCGATGACCAAAAAAGACCGGCGTGATTTTATCCGGTCCTTTATGCCCGGCCTGTTCATGCTGATCGCTGCTTATGTAATGCTGACGGTGATCCGTGATTACCGCAGCAACTTCGCTTCCAATATCTGGAACGAACTGGGTTATGGTAAGGATGCGGCTGTGTTTACGCAAAGCGAATTACCGGCTTCTTTATTGGTGCTGGTACTGATGAGTCTTTTGGTATTTATCCGGAAAAATATCTATGCCCTGCTGATCAATCATATTATTATCATCACAGGATTTACAATCGCTATTGCCAGTACCTTGTTATATATGAACGAAGAATTA
>CALRSN020000030.1:0-11817 GCA_943370865.1 Bordetella parapertussis | reverse complement strand
GGTTTGAGCCCAAACTGCGGGACGGACTTTTAACACATCTGCTCTGATTGGCAGCTAAAATAATTGTTACTTTGCAACAGGGACGTTCATAGTAACGTCTCTTTGTTTTCAACTTTATATATGAAAAAACTTATTGCCGCTTTCATCTTTTCCTTTTCGCTGGCAACTGTACTGGCACAACCGGAAGATGTGGCCACCCTCCGGGAAACTGCCCGGACCTTTATGATGGCCGGTGACTATAACAATGCTATTATCGTATTGAACCGGGCCCTGCAACAGGATAAGAACAGCCTTGAATTACAAAAAGACCTTATCCAGAATTATTACCTCAAACAGGATTTTGAAAAAGCCCTGGATGGTGTGAAAGCTATTGTGGACCGCGATGATGCCGATGTGATGACCTACCAGATAGCCGGGAATGTATATAAGGCACTGGAACTGGTCAAAGACTGCGACAAGATGTACAAAAAAGCGCTGAAAAAATTTCCAAGAAGTGGTCCCCTTTACAGTGAATATGGCGAATTGCTATGGGCTACCAAAGATTTCACCGCTATTGATCAGTGGGAAAAAGGAATACAGATCGATCCGGCCTATGGTGGCAACTACTACAATGCTGCCTTATTTTATTTCTACACAAAAGATAAAGTGTGGAGTCTTGTATATGGAGAGATCTTCGTGAACATGGAAAGCCTGAGTGAAAGAGGAGCTGCCATGAAACAATTATTACTACAGGGTTATAAAGAAAAATTATTTGCTAACCCTGATCTTATGCAGGGCGAAGAAAAAAACAAGAGTGAATTTGCCAAAGCTTTTTTAACGGAGATGGGCAAGCAATCCTCCCTTACCAGTAAAGGAGTGACTATTGAAACACTCACAATGATCAGGACTCGCTTCATACTGAGCTGGTTCACTAATTATGCTGCTAAATACCCGTTCCGGCTTTTCGATTACCAGCAGCAACTGATCCGGGATGGTTTATTTGAAGCTTATAATCAATGGTTGTTCGGACCGGTTGAGAACCTGGCGGCTTATGATAACTGGACCAAAACAAATGCTGAAAATTTCAGCTCTTTTACAGCTTTCCAGAAAAACAGGGTTTTCAGGATTCCCCCGGGCCAGTATTACCAGGTAAAATGATCCATTTTCAACTTATTACCACCTCCTGAACCAGCAAACAGGAGGTTTTTTTATGTTTTCTTTTTTGCCTAATTTGACTGCTGTAACGCTTTTGTATAGGCCTGATTAAAATAACGATTGCACCATGACAGAACCACGCAGATTATTTGATTGCCTTCAATACCACCTCGAAGGATCATCGTCCCTGGATGACATGCTGGCAGGTAAAGAGGCAGGGCAATGGAAAAAATACAGTACTCAACAGGTAAGTGATATTGTGAATGACCTGGGTGCGGGCCTGCTAAGCCTCGGTATCGGCCCCAATGATATGAGTGCCGAAGGAAGGGACAAAGTGGCGATACTTTGTAAAAACAGACCCGAATGGGTATTGCTGGATCTGGCCGTCCAGCAGATCGGAGCCGTACTAACTCCTATTTATCCAACGATCAATGTAAATGAACTGGAGTTCATCCTGAATGATGCACAGGTAAAAGTTGTTTTTGTGAACGATGAAGACCTGTACCTGAAAGTGCTGAGCCTGAAAGGACGGGTGCACAGCCTGAAAGAGATCTATACATTTGATCATGTTCCCAATGCCAAACACTGGAAAGAAGTTACTGCACTAAGTATTCCCGAACTGAAAGCACAAATAAAACCGATCGCAGATAAGATCAGGTATGAAGACCTCGCTACTATTATCTATACATCTGGTACCACAGGAACTCCCAAGGGCGTGATGCTGAGCCATGAAAATATTCTTTCCAATGTATTAGCCTGCATACCCTGCTTTCCGCCGGGAGATAAAATGCGTTCCCTGAGCTTTCTGCCACTGAATCATATTTTTGAAAGAATGGTCACCTACCTCTATTTATTCAGGGGTACGTCCATTTATTATGCGGAAAGTTTGGATACGATCGGTGATAACCTAAAGGAAGTGCAGCCGGATATGTTTACTACGGTGCCAAGATTGCTGGAGAAAGTATATGATAAGATCATGCAGAAAGGCAATGAGCTCACTGGTATGAAAAAGAAATTATTCTTCTGGGCACATGGCCTGGCAGAAAAATTTGAGATCAATAAAGACCAGGGAGCCTGGTATAAAATGCAGCTTGCATTGGCGAATAAACTCGTTTTCAGTAAATGGAGAGAGGGATTGGGTGGCAATATCAGGTGTATTGTAACCGGGGGTGCCGCCTGCCAGGTACGTTTGATACGCATTTTCACCGCCGGGCAGATCACAATCATGGAAGGATACGGCCTTACTGAAACATCGCCAGTTATCAGTGTGAACCGGTATAATGAAGAAGACCGCATGTTTGGTTCTGTTGGGCCACTGATTGATAATGTATCCGTGCAAATAGCTGAAGATGGCGAGATCTTAAGCAAAGGCCCGAATGTGATGATGGGCTATTACAAGCGGCCCGACCTGACCGCGGAAGTGATTACCGATGGCTGGTTCCATACCGGTGATATCGGCACCATCATCGATAATAAATTCCTGAAGATTACCGACCGTAAAAAAGAATTATTCAAAACCAGCGGTGGTAAATATGTAGCACCACTGCCGATTGAAAATAAACTAAAAGAGTCTCCTTTTATTGAACAAGTGATGGTGGTGGGTTCTGAAAGAAAATTTGTAGGCGCATTATTAATTCCTTCTTTCCCCAACCTGCGTGACTGGACACGTCATAACGGGGTGACTGATGGAACCAATGAAGAACTGATCCGCAACCCGAAAGTGATCGAACTGTATAAAGAGCTGGTCGAAAGTTTTAATAAATTTTTCAACCACGTGGAGCAGATCAAAAAATTTGAATTACTGCCCAATGAATGGAGTGTAGACAGTGGCGAGCTGACACCTAAGATGTCCATGAAACGAAAAGTGATATCCGAGAAATACAGAGATGCGATAGACAGAATTTATCAATAAAAGAAATCCCCGCTGAATAGCAGGGATTCTTATTTAATGGGTATATCACAATATTACTACAGGTCAGTAATAGGTTTATATTTTGGCACCAGGGTTTTCATCACAAACCAAGCGATCAGGTATGCCACAGCACAAAAAGCAAACATGATCGTATACCCGGTTTGAATATGTCCCAACGCTTTGTAATGATCAAATAACGCTCCGCCTATTTTTGAGATGGCCACACCACCTAAGCCTCCGGCCATACCGCCGATACCAACTACAGAACCAACAGCCTTTTTAGGAAACATATCCGAAACAGTGGTAAAGATATTTGCACTCCACGCCTGGTGTGCCGATGCGCCTATACCAATTAAGATAACAGGCACCCAGAATGATATATATCCGAATGGCTGTGCCGCCAGTACCACCAGCGGGATAAGTGCAATCAGCAGCATGGCTTTCATTCTGCCATCGTAAGGATTATATCCCTTATTAATAAAATAGGTTGGGAAATAACCTCCGCCGATACTTCCAAACATGGTCATGCTATACAATACTGCCAAAGGCAACATGATCTCTTTTCCTGTCATTCCATATTGGGCATCGAGGTATTTGGGCAACCAGAACAGGAAGAACCACCACACACCATCTGTCATCATTTTACCAAACGCAAAAGCCCAGGTTTGTTTATACCCTAGCAATTTGATCCAGGAAATTTTTGCTGCTTTTACATTCGTGTCTTCGGTAACAGGCTCATCTTCTTTATCACTTTCAATATAAGCCAGTTCAGCAGCGGAAAGTCTTTTTTGCTTCCGTGGTAATGCATAGTAAATATTCCAGCATAATAACCATATGAACCCGACTGCCCCGATAAGTATAAAAGCAGTTTCCCAATTCCATGTCTCTGCAATCCAGGGAACAGTAAGCGGAGCCAGTATCGCTCCTATATTAGCACCCGAATTAAAAATCCCGGTTGCAAACGATCTTTCTTTTTTGGGAAAATATTCAGCGGTGGCTTTGATAGCAGCAGGAAAGTTTCCTGATTCTCCCAGACCAAGCACTGCCCTGGCAACCATAAAACCTGCAATAGAAACGGGTACAGCACCGATACCGATCCAGGCAAAAAGATTGGATATTCCTGTTCCGATTGGTATGGCAACCGCATGCATGATCGCACCAATAGACCAGATCACAATAGCTAATATAAATCCTGCTTTTGTACCAAGTTTGTCGATCAGGCGTCCGGCAAACAGCATGGAAATGGCATAAACAAACTGAAATACGGAGGTGATATTGGCATAATCACTATTACTCCACCCAAATTCTTTGGAGAGATCAGGAGCTAATAAACTCAATACCTGCCGGTCAAGATAGTTAACGGTAGTTGCAAAAAACAAAAGTGCACAAATGGTCCATCTGTATTTACTTACGGCTTGCAATGTCATGATTTACGTTTTTGCCCCAACCTGGATGCCGGAGTTTATTTTTTAATTGATGCGATAATCGTTAGTACTTCTTTAGTAGCTGTCTCCATGCTGGCATAATCCTTGGCTTCCATCAATTTCTTGCTGATCAGTTTGCTGCCCATTCCAACGGCGCACACACCCGCCTTATACCAGCTTTCAATACTTTCCTTTGTTGTGTCAACACCGCCGGTAGGCATGAATAATAGTTTAGGAAAGATATCTTTAATAGTTGTCAAAAACTCGGTACCCAGCATATTCCCGGGGAAGAGTTTAATGAATTTGATGCCTGCATTCTCAGCAGCAATGATCTCCGTAGGCGTCATACAACCGGGTGCATAGAAAATATCATTCGCCACACAATAAGCAGCTACTTCGGGTACGAAACCAGGACTTACGAGGAAATCCGCACCTGCAGCCATATAATCTGTAGCATGCTGCATGTTTTTAATAGTGCCCACGCCTAATAATAAACCGGGCATTTCTGCATTGCGCAGTTCCACCATCTTTCTAAAATTGCTAAGGGCAGCATCACCCCGGTTGGTGTATTCGACTGCTTTAATGCCCGCCCTGTAAATTGCTTTTAATGTACCAAGACTTACTTCTTCGCTTGGATTAAAGTACAGAGGCAAGATACCCTGGGTTACGATCGCATCTGTTATTTGTTGTGTCCTGCTCATGGTTAAATTTTTACTTTGATCACCAATTTTTTTATTTCCCCCTCCCCGATCATCGGTGCATGCACATCTTCCGGGAAGAAGATCGCAAACTGTCCATTGGTGAGTTGAAAGAATGTATCGGCTCCGTCATGGTATAACTGTACATCCTTTTCATCGTTATATCCACCGTTAGGTGTTACACATTTGGCCCGTGGTTTCCAGCCAATCGTCTCGACACCATTGATGCAAAGTTGTATATCAATATTCTTATTATGACATTCAAACTTAGCCAGGCTGGCTTCCCTGGTCTTACCGGGTGCATTACTGAAAATAGCTTTCAGCCCTTCTGCGATCTCTGACTTACCCTCTGCTGCACCAGCGAGGTCGGTCTCCTTAATAAATGCAAAGGCCTTTTCAAACAACGGATGCACTGAAAAGTATTTGGATGCATTTTGTACTGTATCAATTATCATTACTATCTGCTTTAATGAGTTACAAACATCAAATCCCTAACGCTGCACCCTTCCGCTACCGTCCCCTTTTACCAGGTCTTTTACTTCTCCTAAGGTTGCATGATTCAGGTCACCCGGAATTGTATGCTTCAGTGCCGAAGCCGCTACTCCAAATTCTGCAGCTTCTGCCATTGGCATTCCGGTTACTAATCCATATATAAGGCCGCTGGCAAAACTATCGCCACTACCCACCCTGTCCACGATACGTACATTATATTGCTTCGTATGATAAAACTTGCTGCCATCATATACCAGTGCACTCCAGCCATTATCACTGGCACTGTGGCTTTCCCGCAAAGAGGAAGCAATGAATTTGAAGCCGAATTTTTCTTTCATTTGTTTGAACACATCTTTGAAACCATCCAGGTGCAATTCGCCCTTGGTCACATCAGTATTTGCTGCTTTAAAGCCCAGGGTTGTATCAGCATCTTCTTCGTTACCGATACATACATCCACATATTGACAAAGTTTGGTCATCACTTCTCTTGCTTTTTCTTTGCTCCACAACTTCTTCCGGTAGTTCAGGTCAATACTGGTGGTAATGCCTTTGGCTTTAGCCGCTTTCAATGCCGCTTCGGTTAACGCTGCAGCTTTATCACTCAATGCAGGTGTGATACCCGTAGTATGAAACCAGGAAGCTCCTTCGAATATTTTATCAAAATCAAATTCACTGGCATCCACATCAGCTATAGAAGCTCCGGCACGGTCATATACCACCTGAGAAGCCCTCATCGAAGCACCTGTCTCCAGGAAATAAATACCTAACCTTTCACCACCACGGGCGATGAATTGGGTATCCACGCCATAACGGCGCAGGTGATTGATGGCCGCCTGTCCAATCGGGTTATTAGGCACTTTGGTCACAAAAGTTCCGTTGAGGCCATAATTGCACAAGGCAGCAGACACATTCGCCTCACCGCCGCCATAGGTAATATCAAATGTATCGGCCTGTACAAAACGTTTGAAGTCGGGAGTGGATAAACGTAACATGATCTCTCCCAGGGTTACAACTTTCTTTGCCATACTATTTTATTTATACTTTCTATGTTTATGATCGAAAGATACATCATGACCTGCCAAATCAACCCGCCACAGGAACTTTTGACCGGATATTTTTCCGGGAACGATGCCACACGTTATACAGTAACAGGTTTTATAACTGCGGGTTGCACATCCAGTTGCCAGTTGAAGTAATCCCTGTTATTATTAAAGCAAATATCCTGTATCACTTTACCCACCCATTTCACATCGTTGGGTAATTCTCCATTTTCAATTTCATCACCAAACAGGTCGCATAATATCCGCCGGAAATATTCATGCCTTGGAAATGACAGGAAGCTTCTTGAGTCGGTCAGCATACCAATAAACTTACTGAGTAGTCCCATATTGCTCAGCGCATTGATCTGTTTGGTCATGCCATCCCGCTGATCAAGGAACCACCAGGCAGAGCCCCACTGTATTTTGCCTGCGGCTGATCCGTCGTTGAAATTACCAATCATGGTTGCCATCAATTCATTATCGGCAGGATTGAGGTTATATAAAACTGTTTTGGCCAGTTTATTATTACTGTCCAGTTTATCTAAGAATTTCGCTAATGCTTTTCCCTGGGGAAAATCGCCGATGGAATCCCAGCCGGTATCAGGCCCCAATGTTTGCAGCATTCTTGAGTTATTATTCCGTAAGGCGCCGAGGTGGAACTGTTGTACCCAGCCTTTTTCCCAATCCCATTCTGCAAAATGGATCAGCATCGCCGATTTGAATTTGCGCTGTTCCGTTTCATTCAGTTCACGGCCGCCATGTATCTTGGTGAAAATGGCATCAATTTCTGAACCGGTAAAGTCTTCAGCATATATTTCTTCCAATCCATGATCTGATACCCCGCATCCCATGGAGGCAAAGAAATCGTGGCGGTTTTGCAAAGCATATAAGAAATCATCGAACGACGAAATAGCAATATTAGTCACCGCAGATAATTTACTCAGGTAGGCGTTGAATTTATCGGCGCTGCTAACATTCATCGCATTATCCGGGCGGAAAGCCGGTAAGATCGGTTTTTCAAAACCATCCTCTTTGATCTTTTGGTGATATTCCAGCGAATCCACCGGATCATCAGTTGTACAGACCAGGCTTACATTCATTTTGCGCAATAGATTCCGCACGGAGTATTCCGGGGTTTGCAATTTGGCTGTACACTCATCATATATTCTTCTTGCCGTATCACCGTTCAGAATATCTTCAATACCAAAATATCGTTTCAGCTCCAGGTGTGTCCAATGGTATAATGGATTTCTTAAGGTGTAAGGAACCGTCTCTGCCCATTTTTGAAATTTTTCCCAATCGGTTTTATTGCCGGTGCAGAAACTTTCATGTATCCCATTGGTTCGCATGGCTCTCCATTTATAATGGTCGCCATACAACCATACCTGTGTCAGGTTTTCAAACTGCGTATCCTCTGCTATCTGCTGTGGCGGCAGGTGGCAATGATAATCTATGATCGGCATATCCTTAGCATATTCATGATAAAGACGTTGTGCTGTTGCTGTTTTCAGGAGAAAATTCTCATCCAGGAATTGTTTCATACAATTGCTTTAAAAAATTAATTGGCCAGCCCTGGTTTTCCATGGCGTCGCCTGTTGTGTCACACACTTCATCGTTGGGTTCGCTGTTCAGCTATTATAAACTAATTCCCCGCTTCCAGGGGATAAAATCATCCTGGTTCAGTAATACTGCTTTAGGTATCATTTCGCCACTGGCAGCTTTAATACAATATTCCAGTATCTCTTCCCCCATTTCTTCTATGGTCTTTTCACCTTCTATCACCGGGCCAGTATCAATATCAATAATATCACCCATTCTTTTTGTCAATGCACTATTAGTAGACACTTTGATTGTTGGGCAAACAGGATTACCGGTTGGCGTTCCTAAGCCGGTTGTAAACAAGATCAGCGTGGCACCACTGGCAGCTTTACCTGTTGTTGCTTCCACATCATTGCCGGGGGTACATACTAAACTCAGCCCTGGTTTTGTAACCGGTTCTGTATAATCCAATACATCCACTACCGGTGATGTGCCGCCTTTTTTAGCGGCTCCTGCACTCTTTATAGCATCCGTTATTAAACCATCTTTTATATTCCCCGGCGAAGGGTTCATTGAAAAGCTTGACCCTGCATTCACCACTTTTTCTTCATAGCCACTCATCAGTTTCATGAATTTACGGGCAGTAGATTCATTCACAGAACGATCCACCAGCTCTTGCTCCACACCACATAATTCAGGAAACTCCGCTAATAATATTTGCCCACCCAATGCCACAACAAGATCAGAACAATATCCCACGGATGGATTGGCTGATATGCCGCTAAATCCATCACTACCGCCACATTTTACACCGATGCATAATTTATTAAGTGGAGCAGGTTTTCTTTCCAGTTTATTGATCTCCACCAAACCTTCAAATGTTTTGCGGATCGCTTCCGTTATTAACTGCTCTTCGCTTTGCGATTGTTGCTGTTCGAAAATATGGATCGGTTTATCAAAATTGGGGTTATGTGCTTTCAGGTCTGTCATAAAATCCTGCACCTGTAAATTCTGGCACCCGAGGCTTAGTACAGTTACACCACCTACATTGGGATGATCAGCATATGCAGCCAATAACTTACTGAGAATAGCAGCGTCTTGCCGGATACCTCCGCAACCACCCTGGTGGTTCAGGAATTTTATACCATCCACATTTTTAAATGGCCGGCTCTGTTGTACTGCCGATGGTCCAAGATCAACCTTATCAATCGCTTCACCCTGTTGAAATGCTTTCAGTAACTGATGTGTGTACTGTTTGTATTTATCTGTTACTGCATAACCTAATTCGTTGTGCATCGCTTCCCGGATCACATCCAGGTTCCTGTTCTCACAAAAAACGGTGGGAATAAATAACCAGTAATTGGCAGTGCCCACCCTTCCGTCTTTGCGGTGGTATCCATTGAATGTTCTTCCTTTGAAGCGGGACACATCCGGGGCCTGCCATTCAAATTTTGCATGGCGATAATCGTACGGTTCAGCTGCATGTTTTGTATTCTCCGTTGACATGCGGCTGCCTTTCGCAATATCCAGCTGTGCTTTTCCTACCAACACTCCATACATAATGATCGCATCGCCGGTCTTCATATCCTGTGTAAAGAATTTATGCTTGGCCGGGATATCTTCCTTCATGGTAAATTCCTCCCCGTTGTAAGAAACAACAGCTCCATTACTGAGGCTTGTCAACGCCACCAGCACATTATCTTTTGGATGTACTTTTAAAACCAACTGCTTCATCTCGCCATTTCTTTTTGTTGCCGGGTCTCTTGAAGCGTTACCGCCACACCCTTATTCATGAATTTATTCAGTGCTTCTTCGATAGCCAATGCAAAACCCGGTAACAATGAAAGATCTGCTTCCCAGAGACTTTGATCTGCCAGCACTGCTTTTACCAGTTTATTGGTATCGCTTTGTTGCCAGTATGTAGCTAACTGGCCAGCCTGCGGATCCTGTACGGGATATTTATTCCCATTCTTATTGCCACTATAAACGTTATCCTTTCCCGCCTCTGGTTTCATAAATAAAAGATAGCCTGCAAATCCCAGTGCCATCAGTTCCGGTACAGCGGTATGCTTTTCATAATGTTTCAGCAATAAAGGTACATTCCGCATTTTTATTTTGGAAGTATAGTTCATGGTAATGCTGATCCATTTATGATCAAGAAACGGGTTACTGAAACGATCCATTACATTGCCGGCAAATACACAAGCATCTTCGTAGTTTATCATATCACCCGACATCACGGAAGCGATCTCCTGCGTCATTAATCCATGAATATAAGAAGACATGGTTTTATCCTGCATTGCTTCTTTTACTGTTTCAAAACCGGCCAGGAAAGCAAGACCACAACTGAACGTATGTGTCCCATTTAATAAACGAAGTTTTAGCTCCCTGAATTTTGTTATATCCGGAGCAATCACTGCCCCGTCATCTGCTTTGGTGAATGATAAAATATCTTTTACCCGCTGGCTGCCCGATTCAATGGCCCATAAACGGAAACATTCCGACATGATCATCAGGTCATCTGTATACCCTAATTTTTTTTCTGTTGCTATTTTATCATCCCCGGCCAGCTTACCCGGAACGATCCGGTCAACCAGCGAATTACAAAAATGATTAGCGGTGTCCAACCAGTTGATGAATTGCTGCTCCAGTTTATTCTTTGTTGCCAGTTCCAATACAATGGAACGAAGCAATGTGCCGTTGCCGGCAATCAGTTCCGTTGGTACGATCACCATTCCACTTTCTTCAGTACCATTAAATGCGTTATACCGCTCCCACAGGAAAGCGAGTAATTTACCGGGGAACGACGAAGGCGGCTGATCTGTTACTTTATCATCACTCATCACAATGCCCACTTCTGTAGTATTGGATATGATCACCTGCATTTCTGGACGATGAGCATATTCCATTATTCTACCCCAATCTTCATTTGCAGATAATACTTTGCTGATGGAAGAATTGATCACTGCCTCTTCCACCTGCTGCCCGTTCTCAATTCCCCGGACACATTGGGTAAATAATCCATCCTGCTGCGCAAACTCATCTGTGCCACCGCTGGAAGTAGATTTCACCACGACTACCCGGCCATTAAAAATTCCCTGGCGGTTGGCTTTATCAATAAAGTAATCCGGCAAGCCTCTTAATAAAACACCTGTTCCAAACTGCAGCACTTTTTCCGGTAATGATAATAATTGCTCTTCCGGTATGATCAGCCCGGCTTGCGGTTGTATATTCTTTATCGTTGCTTTCGATAATTGCATAATTAATTCACCTCAGGATTCCACTTGTTTTTAAACACCCAGTTAACAGTAATATCAGCAGCTTTCACATCAGCCGGAAGATTATTGCCGTGCCAGCTAAAATCATTTCCACCAATGCGGTGACAGTTATAATAATATATTCTCTCTCCCCAATTGATAGTGTTACTCGTCGGCACCCTGTATATCGGGGTATCTTTCATGTTTTTTGCAAACAAACAATTGACCAGGTAGAATTGTGCTTCACGATGATAACGGCCCAGCATAAAACCATCAAAGCCGGAGAATTTACAATTCAGCAATACCGTCTTTGAATCGGGG
>CALRSN020000029.1:0-11898 GCA_943370865.1 Bordetella parapertussis | reverse complement strand
TGCTATATGTGATTGATTTTTTACAGGTCCGCAAATGGACTTATTTCTTTGAAGTGTTTGGAAAGAATCCCCTGTTCATTTACCTGCTCTCAGAAATAGCGGCGATCTTATTATGGTTTATCCCGGTGGGTGCCAACAGGCAGCCTTTGTATTCCTGGTTATATGATACGGTGTTTGTACATGCAGGTGCTTATTTGGGTTCCTTCCTTTTTGCCATCACGGTGATGCTGTTTTGCTGGCTGGTGGGGTATATCCTGGACAAACGAAAAATATATGTACGGGTCTGATCAATGCTGCACCGGTACTAATTTTAAAATTTCTGTAGCAAACTTGCCGGCTTCCTGCTCCACGGTTTGCACATCTTTTGATTTGACATAGGAACCGATGACATGATCACCGGCATTGGGAACAGGAATCATCTTTTTCTGATCGGCTGCCGTGCCGAGCTGGGCAAACATTCTTTTCATCGCCGATACTTTTACTACTTCGTCCTGGTGGTCCTCATCTTTAAAATAATATAAAACGAGGGCGGGTTGTTTCACCCGGCTGAAGGTGGATTCTTTCATGGTGGTTTCTAACAGTTCTTCTAACTGCACGGCTGATTCCATGCGATAGACCGGGTCCCAGTATTTGGCATAGAGAGCTGTGGTATCTTTTGCATGCATGTATTTTCCCTGTACGAGACGGGCAATCTGCAAACCCCAGTGATTATTGAGCAGCCAGGCATTGGCGTCATTGATCGCAATATTGGGTGATAACAAGATGAGCCCTGCGATATCGGGATATTCCGCTGCGAGTTTTAAGGCCAGTGTGCCACCGGTGGAAGTAGCCATGATGATCACTTTCTTACCGATCTGTTTACCGATGGCATAGGCTTCTTTGGCAGAGTTCCATAAACGTTCTGCGGTTACGGTGAGCAAGGCTTCGGATGTATCCAATCCATGATCAGCAAGCCGGTTGAGAAATAAATTGCAGCCGAATTGTTTGGCGAAGTTGATATGCACCGGGTCGCCTTCTTCCTGGCTGGCGGAGAAACCATGGATATAGACGACGGCATAATCGGTGATTGCTTTGCTGGAATCATTGTGCCAGATGATCCTTGCTTCGTTATCTGGTTTTAATTTATGTGCGGCTTCTTCATTACGGATATATTGTTCCAGCAAAGCCGGTTCAGTTGGAAGTGCCGGCAGGGCATTGGTATAGTTAGGAGAACCGGGTTTGGGGCCAAGGAAATAAACAACGATGAGAAGCAGCAGCAGAATACCCAGCCATTTCAGGAATTTCATGGTAGTTGGTTTGTATAAAGCTAAAAAGATTCTGGTAAACCTGTGTTATTAAATGATGAAGGCTATTCATATGGTATGAACAGCCTTTACATGAAATGAGTTCTGTTTGTTACGGTACATCTAGTTTGGTTACTTTCCCGGCTTCAATAGAGAAACTTCTTTGATAACCCGTTCCGTTTTGAAAAATATGTATGCCGTAAATGCCTTCTTTAAGACCTTTTTCATTGATCAATCCTGTGAATGAACGACCTGAACGTGTGGCTATCGAAGGTTCTGCATTAATATAATTTTGAAATTCCTCGTAGGTATAGAGATAGTAATCCCATGTAACCTGGTAAGCGGCGGGGATGGTAATTTCAACATTCCCGGTGTCTTTTGATAAGCCTTCTTTTCTGCAGGATAAAGCTATTAAGCTAACAACTAAAAAGATATATACTTTCTTCATAAGCAGGTTTTACTCTAGCAAAATAATACTATTAGTCTGCTTTTTTTGTTAAGAAAACACTTAGTGGCTGTGGACTTAAAATTATCCTGCTGATGATAATGCCTTAATTAAAAAAGATAAACTGTAATAGAGTGATAAAGAAATGCGTGGAGTGTATTTTATTTTTTCCGGAATAGTTTTACCGTACGGGTAACTCCCCAAACATCTTTTTCGTCAAAGCTGCCCACTAATTCAAAACGGGTATCATCGAGCAGTTGCTGCAGTTCCACCCTTCCTTCCACCCGGGCAAACCAATCATCCCAGACCAGGAAACATTTGTCCGGGAATTCATTTTTTTCAAAAGCCCCGAGAAAACGTTTGTGCTTGCTCTCATCAAAATAATTGATGTCGAGCACTACGCTGTTCCAGCAGGCTTCAAAATAGAAAACATAGTTTTTATAATCAGGATAGTTCTTTTTGATATAGTCCGCCATCTTTACTTCAGCGGCCTGGTCGGCTTTTAACGAGAAGTCCCGTTTCCAGTGAAAAGAATATTTAGTACCGATGAACGGGAAAATGATCACGGAAGCGAGGATAATATAACGCAGGGTGTTTGACCGGAAAATATCGGTGATGGTATTCAATCCCCGGAGACTTATCAATGCAATCAATGGCAGCACACCCACCAGCACCCGTATCAATCCCATGGAATTAAAAATACCCAGGGCCCAGAAAGCAGAGTGACCAATGAAAACAGCCAGTGCACAACCATAGACAAGGAATAGTTCTTCGTCAGTGGTTATCTTTTTATCCCTGAAAAAATAACGGCCGCAAAACAGGAAGGCACCATAAAGCAAACCAATACCGGCAAGGATTAACAAGGGGATACCCACCACGATGGGCATTGATTTGATAAAATGTGTCCACTCACCCTTGCCATAAGCACTGCTGAGTGTGGCATAGGACAATGTTTTAAAGATCCAGAGGGGATCTTTGTACAATGATAACCCGGCAATGGAATAAATCAATTGCCCGGCGAGGAGCAAGGGAATAAAACGATAATATTTTTTTACCAGCAGGTAAATCAACAATACAGATAAAATGATCAGGCCTTCACTGCGAACCAGGGGAAGAAAAGATAACCAGAGCAACGAAATAGTTTTCTTTCCCTGGATTAAACCATAAATACCTGTGATCAGCCAAAAAGCAAAGAGAGGTTCTGTGAGACCTGATAAGGTGATGATCATTAACAAGGGCGCAAAAGCTGCCAGCAGGGGAACCATCCAGGCATTGGCAATTTGTAATCGTTTGGCTGTTTTATACGTAAGCCACAACGAGCAGGTTATTAATACAAGATTGAAAAACTTAACTGCATTAAAACCGAACTGTGCCACGGGTGCTGTTACCAGTACATACACCGGTTTGGCCCACTGGTTTAAAAAATGAGCCGGATATTGAAAAGCATCTCTTGCATAGAGAAAGTGCATCACACTATCCCCTTCATCGGAAGTACCTGATGCGGTGAAGATCAATAGTACTCCCGCAATAAAAAACAACAGGATGGTGGCGATAGCCGGGTTCAGTTTAAAGGATGATAATTTTTCTTTGGTATCAAAAAGATTATAGCGCAGAATCGTGTATGCTGATTTCAATCCATTCCAGCATTTATTGCCGGTATTATTTTGTTTGCCTGTACCTGCAACAGGTGTTTCATACACCCGGATGCCGGGAATAGCAGCCAGCTTTGCGGTTAGTTCCTGTTCCCAGCCCTGCCCGTTTTCTTCGAGGGTGATTGATTTAATTATACCAGCTCTGAAAAGTTTGTATCCATTGGTGCTATCGCTCAACGAGAGGTTGCTGAACATAGCGGACACTACATTCAACAGTTTATTACCTGTTTGCTGCCAGAAGTTGGGAATGCGTTGCAAACCGGTCCACCGGTAACGGTTGCCATAGACCACATCGGCTTTGTTGTCTAAAACAGGTTGCAATAAAGCAGGATAATAGCTATTGTCAAAATCGGGTCCGGGTTCCTGGATAAGAATGAAGTCACCGGTTGCGGCTTCAATCCCTTTCTGCACGGCTTTTCCCCGGCCACTATTTTTTTCCAGCCAGATATATTGAATAGTGTGGATGGGATATAATTGACTGAACCGGGAGATCGTTTCCCCGGTATCCGTTGGGGGTTCTTCTTCCACCACGATAACCTGTATAGCAATACCCGGCAGATCAGCCGTCAATATCTTCTCCAATAAAGCTGTAATGGTTTGGCCTTCATGGCTTAGGGGAAGCACTACAGATAATTGATACTGTGACATTTCGTAAAAATAATATAATGTTCCTTTCGTTTGCTGCCCCCGCTGAATTAGCGTACCTTTGCCGCCCGGAAAAGTTGGCAAGTTGACTGGTTAAAAAGTTGATAAGGAGAGCCCTTCATATTCAGTTATTTAACTTGTACTATATGGCATACCAGAACTTTGAAGAACTTGAAGTTTGGAAAAAGGCGAGAGAGCTGAAAAACGAGATGGCTCAATTGGTCAAAACCTTTCCGGCAGAAGAGAAATTCAGGTTGGTTGATCAGTTGATACGAAGCTCCCGGTCTGTCAATACACAGCTGGCAGAAGGGCATGGAAGAAGAACCTGGCCGGACAGATTACGATTCTGTGTGATTGCAAGGGGATCTTTAAGCGAAACACTGAACCACCTGGTTGATGCTTTTGATGAGCAGTATATTAACGAAGAAAAATTAAACTATTTCAGAAATAAAATAGCAGAAGTTGAAAAATTGCTAAACGGGTATATCAGCTATTTGGAGAAAAAATCAAAGGAGTTGTAGCCCTGTAAACTTATCAACCTTTCAACCTGTGAACTCAGCAATTATGGAAATAAGAAACATAGCAATTATTGCACACGTTGACCACGGTAAAACTACACTGGTTGACAAGATATTACACACCACAAAAGTATTCCGGGAAAACCAGGAAACTGGTGACCTGATCATGGATAGCAACGACCTCGAAAGAGAACGTGGTATCACCATCTTCAGTAAGAACGCTGCGGTGATCTATAAAGATGTTAAGATCAATGTGATTGATACACCGGGTCACGCCGACTTTGGTGGTGAAGTGGAACGGGTATTGAAAATGGCTGATGGTGTTTGCCTGCTGGTGGATGCTTTTGAAGGCCCGATGCCCCAGACCCGTTTTGTGTTGCAAAAAGCTTTACAACTGAACCTGAAACCCATCGTGATCATCAACAAGGTGGACAAACCGAATTGCCGTCCTGATGAAGTACATGATGCCGTGTTTGAATTGTTCTTCAACCTCGATGCAACAGAGGAGCAATTGAATTTCCCGACTTTCTACGGAAGTGGTAAGAACGGCTGGTTCAATGATTCATTAGAGCAGATCGATAATATCAACCCGTTACTGGATGGTATCATTAAATATGTGCCGCCACCCAAAGTGAATGAAGGACCGGTGCAGATGCAGATCACTTCCCTGGATTATTCTTCTTTCCTGGGCCGTATTGCCGTAGGAAAAGTAAGCCGTGGTGTGTTGAAAGATGGTCAGAACGTGGTGTTGATGCAGGCCGATGGCAGCATCAAAAAAACAAAAGTGAAAGAGCTGTATGTGTTTGAAGGAATGGGTAAGAAAAAAGTAACCGAAGTAATAGCCGGTGATCTTTGCGCCGTGGTCGGTATCGAAGATTTTAATATCGGTGATACGATCGCTGATGCAGAAACACCCGAAGCATTACCGGTGATCAGCGTGGATGAACCCACCATGAACATGTTGTTCTCCGTGAACAACTCACCGTTCTTTGGTAAGGATGGAAAATTTGTTACATCCCGTCACCTGCGTGACCGACTGATGAAGGAAACAGAAAAGAACTTAGCCCTGAAAGTAGAAGACAGTGAAGAAGGTGATAGCCTGATGGTCTATGGCCGTGGTATCCTGCACCTGGGTATATTGATCGAAACAATGCGTCGTGAAGGATACGAGTTAACAGTAGGTCAGCCACAGGTGATCGTGAAAGAGATCAACGGTAAAAAATGTGAGCCGTATGAAACACTGGTGGTGGATGTGCCGCAGGAATTTGCTTCTAAAGTGATTGACCTGGTGAGCCGCCGCAAAGGTGAGATGCTGATCATGGAAACAAAAGGAGAAATGCAGCATTTGGAATTTGATATTCCTTCAAGGGGGTTGATTGGTTTGCGTACACAAATGCTGACCGCTACGACCGGCGAAGCCGTGATGGCCCATCGTTTCAGTGAATACAAACCCTGGAAAGGACCGATACCCGGAAGAAATAACGGTGTATTGCTTTCGAAGAACACGGATAAGACAACAGGTTATTCCATTGATAAATTACAGGACCGGGGAACTTTCTTCGTGGATCCGGGTGAAGATGTATATGCAGGACAGATCATTGCAGAGAATATCAAACCGGGCGACCTCGTGGTGAATGCGACCGAAGGAAAGAAACTGACCAACCACCGGGCCAGCGGCAGTGATGATGCCACCCGTATTGCTCCCAAAACACAGATGACACTGGAAGAGTGCATGGAATATATCCAGCAGGATGAGTGTATTGAAGTAACACCCAACTTTATCCGGATGCGGAAAGTGATCCTGAATGAAGATGAAAGAAAGAAAGTGCAGAAGAAAATGGAGACAGAAGCTGTTTAACCAGCCGATAAATTTTTTTATAGCATGCCGCCTTTCCGGGCGGCATTTTTTATTCCTGCTATACCCTCACTGCTTTGGCAGTAATATACCAGCCGCAGGGTCTTTACCGGCAGTGGGTATACATCTACTTTTATACAAACTTAAATTATGTATAGCCGGATCCTTTTTGTTTTCCTGGTCAGTATAATCTCCTCTGTTGCTGTTGCCCAGTGCCTGAGTGGTGATTGCAAAGATGGTTTTGGTAAATACAAGTATAAGAATGAAGATGTATATGAAGGGTATTTTAAGAACAGCTATTGTCATGGTAAGGGAAAGATGTATTACTCCAATGGCGATTTCTATGATGGTGACTGGCTGAATGGCAGCTGGAATGGAAAAGCAAAGTATAACTGGAAGGATGGCCGCAAATATGAAGGGGATGCAAAGGATGGTTATTTTGAAGGCTACGGTGTTTTCTATACCACCGACAGCAGCCGGTATGAAGGTTACTGGAAACTGGGTAAGTATGACGGGCAGGGTAAATACTATTTTAAGAACGGGCGGTTCTATGAAGGCAGCTGGGTGAAAGGAACCAAAACCGGGAAAGGAAAATTTACCTGGCCTGAATCAGGCACTTATGATGGTTACTGGAAGGAAGATAAGTTTGATGGTTTTGGCAAGAGAGTATTTAAAGACAGCAGTATGTACGAGGGAGATTGGGTGGCCGATAAACAACATGGCAAAGGAAAATATATTTATAATAACGGTGATATCTACGAAGGCAATTTTAAAGAAGGGGTAAGAAGCGGCACAGGGAAATATATTGTCAAAAAAGATGGCCAGACCTATGAAGGTGAATATGCAGAAGGACAGGCAGATGGAAAAGGCAAATTGCTGTTAGGTAATAAAGACAGGTATGAAGGTGATTTCAAAAAAGGGTTAGCAGAAGGATATGGAATTGGTGTTTATGCGGATGGAAAAAAATACGAAGGACAGTGGGTAAATGGGAAATGGGAAGGTAATGGGAAGTGTACCTGGAAAGATAGCTCAACATATGAAGGACAATGGGTAAATGGAAAAGCAACCGGAAATGGTACTAAAATTTACAAAGGGGGAGATAAATATACAGGGGAATGGAAGGATGATAAACTGCAGGGTGAAGGTGTATATACCTGGAAGAATGGAGATGTATATACCGGCAGTTTTAAAACTGACCTGATGTCGGGTAAAGGAAAGAAGATATATAAAGACGGGTCTGTGTATGAAGGGGAATGGTCCAATGGTACCTATAATGGAACCGGTGTGCTGAGCTGGCCGAATAAAAATAAATATGAGGGAAAATTTGTTGCCGGCATTCCATCAGGCAATGGAAAATTTTACCGCAATGATAAATTGTTTTTTGAAGGCTATTTTGACGGCACTTCCACTTATTCCACTGCAAAGAACTGGATACTGAAAGACGGTACGTATGCCCGCCGCACCACTTTCTCCGATGGATCTTTCTTCGAGATCTGGTATCCTGATAACACGGTATTCTTCGGGGCTATTAAAGAGATCGGGTATTATGGCAGTATTGCGGAAATACAGCCCAACGAAGGTTTCCTGTTAAACCCATCGGGTAAGATATTGGTTGGTAAATATGAAAATAAAACGATCAAATCACCAACGTACACCTACACTATCAAAATGAGCGAAGCAGTACCGGACTATGTAAAAGGCCGGGCTTTGTTTGCCTATAAAAAAAATGCAGATGCCATAATTGCGTTCAGTAAAGCCATTGCCCAGAATATAAAAGAAGACAGTGTGTATTTGTACCGCGGAGCGGCCTATACCAACCTGGCCAAATACGATTCTGCGCTGGCGGATATGAATCAATTACTGAAGAAGCAACCTAAAAGTAAAGACGGTTTAACATGGCGGGCCAAAATATATACCAGCAAAAAAGATACGGCTGCAGCGATGGCTGATTATACTACCTACCTGAAGCATTATCCGAAAGATAGCACCGGCTACTGGCAACGGGCCATCCTGCATCATAATAAAAGGGACTATACCAAAGCGATCGCCGATTACAGCAAAGTGCTGGAATTTGCCAAAGGTGCTAATGATAATGTGTATTATTACCGCGGTGTTTGCTATGAACTGCTGGAAAAGAAAACAGAAGCCTGTGCTGATTTTGAAAAGGCAAAAAAGGCGGGGAATAAGAGTGCGGATGCCAGGATCAAAAAACTATGCGGAACGCCCCCTTCAGGAACCTGATTTTTTGAACCAAACCCGTCGATTTTCGTTGTATTTTTGCAACTCAATCACGGTGTATGATAAAGCGGGTATTGATCATGGGATGTATAGTTACTTTCCTCTTGCTGAACAGCAGGGAAACTGCTGCGCAATGCTCTGTTTGCACCAAGACCGCCCAGCAACTGGGTGAGCAGCCTGCCAAGGGCATGAACTCCGGTATTTTGTATCTCGCTTTTGCTCCCTTTGCTATTGTCGGTTACATCGGCTACCGCTGGTGGAAGAATAATAAGGCAGCGTAATTCCATTTATAAAATTCAGCCACTAACAAGTTTACACATTGCTTAACTTGAGCAGACAAAACCAACTGCTCATGCGTAAGCTGTTCTTATTATTACTGTTGCTACCTCTTTGTGCCTTCGCACAGAAATTACCCAGCATTGAAGAAAAAACAAAAGACCTGAAGAAACAGGAAGGCTTCCTGTCTTTTTACTGGGATGAGAATGCTGGTAAGATCTGGCTGGAGATCAGTAAAACGGATACCGAGTTATTGTATGTTACTTCTTTACCGGCCGGTTTGGGTTCCAATGATATTGGTCTTGACCGGGTTTTATTGGGTGCAGAACGCATCGTGAAGTTTTCAAAAGTGGGCAGGAAGATCTTACTCATTCAACCGAATTATAATTACCGGGCCGTCACTACTGATGCAGCCGAAAGAAGAGCCGTGGAGCAATCTTTTGCGCAATCCACTTTATGGGGCTTTACCGTGGAAGCAGAAACAGGCGATCATTACCTGGTGGATGCTACTGATTTTTTATTAAGAGATGCGATGCAGGTGGCCAACCGTATCCGTGGCAGCCAGCAGGGAAATTATAGCATTGATAAGAACAGGTCGGCTGTTTATTTACCCCGCACCAAAAATTTTCCGCAGAACACCGAATTAGAAGCGACGGTTACTTTTGTGAATAGCGATGGCAATACCGGGAATTATGTAAATGCAGTGGCCCCTTCAGCCGAAGCGTTAACATTACGCCTGCATCATTCCTTCGTGCAGTTGCCCGATGCCGGTTATACGCCAAGAACATTTGATCCGCGGAGCAGCTATATTCCCATTTCGTTTTTTGATTACAGTTCACCGGTTTCAACGCCTATTGAAAAATATTTTATTGTACGGCACCGGTTGAAGAAAAAAGATCCTTCCGCGGCTATGAGTGAACCGGTGAAGCCAATCATCTATTATGTAGATAACGGCACACCGGAACCGATCCGCAGTGCTTTGCTCGAAGGTGCCGGCTGGTGGAACCAGGCTTTTGAAGCAGCAGGATATAAAAATGCGTTCCAGGTAAAACTATTACCCGAAGATGCCGACCCGATGGATGTGCGTTATAATGTGATCAACTGGGTGCACCGTTCCACACGGGGATGGAGCTATGGAGCTTCGGTGACGGACCCGAGAACCGGTGAGATCATTAAAGGACATGTAACACTCGGGTCATTAAGAGTGCGGCAGGATTATTTAATCGCAACGGGTTTATTAGCGCCATTTGAAAACGGAACTCCCGTGGACGACAAGATGCTGAAGATGGCACTGGAAAGATTAAAACAATTATCGGCGCATGAAGTGGGCCATACCATCGGGCTGATGCATAACTATGCAGCCAGTGTTAGCAACCGGGCCAGTGTAATGGATTACCCGCATCCGTTAGCTAAACTAAATGCCGCAGGACAAATTGATCTCAGTGATGCCTATGATAATAAGATCGGTGAATGGGATAAAGTTTCCATTACCTGGGGTTACCAGGATTTTCCATCGGGTACTAATGAAACAGCGGCCTTAAATAAAATGTTGACGGATGCTTCCAAAAAAGGATTGCAGTTCATTTCCGACCAGGATGCAAGAGCAGCAGGTGGTTTGCACCCACAGGCGCATTTATGGGATAATGGCAGCGATGCGGTGACAGAATTAAAAGAAGTGATGAAAGTAAGAGCAAAAGCGTTAGCACAATTTGGAGAAAAGAATATTCGCCCCGGTATGCCGATGGCGATGCTGGAAGATGTACTGGTGCCGGTTTATTTTTATCACCGGTATCAAATAGAAGCGGTGACCAAGTTAGTAGGTGGTATGGAGTATAACTATGCATTGCGGGGCGATGGACAGGTTGTAACAAAAGCATTATCAAAAGAAGAGCAGTTGAAAGCATTGAATGCAGTGATCGATTGCCTGGAACCGAAATTCCTGGAATTGCCGGATCCTATTTCAAAACTGGTGCCTCCACGACCGGCTGGTTATGATTTTACAAGAGAGTTGTTCAAAAAAAGAACAGGACTTGCCTTTGATGCCTTATCACCTGCAGAAACGGCTGCTGATCTTCCGTTATCTTTTTTATTCAACCCGCAACGGCTGAGCCGAATGGCGATCTACGAAGTGCAGAACAAGGGACTGGGTGTGGCGGAGATGATGAATATACTGATCAGTAAAACCTGGAAATCACAAGGACTTACCGGTATGCAGCGGTTGATACAACTGCAAACACAACAGGTATTGGTGACCTATTTATTAGCGGCCAGTATCAATGATAATAATTCGTTTGCGGTGAAAGGAACGTTGCAAAAAGTATTGAAAGACCTGAAAGCATTTATAGAAGCACAAAGCAAAACGACTATTGATGAAGTGTATAAGGGTCATCTGCTGCTGGCATTGGAACGAATGAATAAGCCGGAAAATGCAAAGCCAACAATTCATAAAGAGATACCACCGGGTGCACCGATCGGGTGTGACTGGGAGGATTAACGGATCAGTAGTTTTTTTACAGTATTATTCACCCGTAACAGGTAAATACCTTTTGCTAAAGCCGGAAGAGAAAGCTGTGTTGAAGGTCCGTTGATCATTTTTTGCAGGATGATCCTGCCGTTCATATCAACAAGGAATAATGTTGCCGGACCTTGTGCATGATAATTAATAGTGATCTTATCAATAGCAGGATTCGGATAAACAGCAAATACTGAATTGTCATCGTGGAATTGTATCAACCGGATGGGTGAATAAAAGGCAGAATGATTCTTCTCCGTAATTTTTAACCGGTAAAAATTATCTCCTGCTGTTGGTGAATGATCGGTAGTGCTATAGACGTCTTGCCCGTCCGCAGCAGCAACAGTAGCTATTACCTGCCATTGTCCGGCTGTATTTTTTCTTTCGATTTCATAATAATCTACTAGGTCAGCATTCAGCATACGCCAGTTCAGCACCACATTTTTATTATTAACCCTGGCCGTAAATGAAACC